>JAFGEC010000262.1 GCA_016931775.1 Candidatus Zhuqueibacterota bacterium
CGTTGTGGAATGTCCTATATTACCTTGACCCCTGATGCCAATCCCAGCAAGCTCGTATCCCGTCTTCTAAAGGGGAAATTGAATACCCCAATTCCGTAACCGCCTTTTGCGAACTGTAACAGCGATTTCTGGTGACAATTTTTGCCAATGCAGGAGGGATCAACGGTTCTTTGCCGGTTAACATAGAAAAGGTATTTTGCAGACCGGCAAAAAACCGGATTTGATGAGCCGATAATAAATTCGTTGGCTCAGGTTTACCGAGAACAGCTGCTATGCGTTGGTACAATTCCTTAAAACTGAGACATGTACCACCCAGAATATAACGCTCACCCGGTTTCCCTTTTTCCAGGGCCAGAAGGTGACCGACGGCAACATCTTCCAAAACTGAAATGGTTGTTGCGCCCGGGGGGATAAAAGGCCGTTTTTGCTGCCAGATCTGAAACAGCATTCGGCTGCCGTTTTTTCGTATATCGTTTTGTCCTATAACGATACCCGGATTTACGGCGACGCCTTCGATTTGATGTTGCCCGAGAACCAGTTGTTCCGCCTTGTATTTTGTGTCAAAGTAATCGATACCCATTCCTACCCAGTTATAGGTTGTTTTTTCATCAGCCACACCGTCAGCAAGATATCCGATTGTGGCAATGGAGCTTGTGAATAAAAAGCGTTTGACACGTGCCTGAACCGCGGCGGTTAACAGATTTTTTGTGCCATGATAATTCACTTTTTTCAAGAGTTTTTTTTTCCTGCTCCAATAGGAAATAATACCGGCGGTATGTATTATGGCATCCACATTATTGACGGCGGTTATTAAAGAATCATAATTAAATAGATCGCCCCGTACCAGGGTTACCGGTTAATCTTTTAACAGAACCAGATTGGAAGATGAACGAATGAGACATCGAACCTGGTGACCTTGCATAACTAATTTTTTTGTTACGACGGATCCTATTTGGCCGGTTGCGCCTGTAATGAATATTTTCATGATTGGGAAAGGATCTCCTGCAATTTATTTTTTAGTTCCGGTTTCTTCAAAATGGAAAAATGATCGCATCCGGGGATCAGGATGCTCTTTATTTTTTCTAATTGAATGATTTTTCTGGGTGTATCGCATACGCTTTGCAATTCATTGATTCCCAGTTCCAAACCGTATTTTTGCTGCAATCCGAGTGACAGACCGATCAAAGCAAGTGAATCCAGATCTGTAAGTTTGGCATCCATGTCAAATTTCAGATCGTTAACCTCACCGTTCCACAATTCTTCAAACGCTTTTTCATCAAGACCATGACCTTCTTCGTCCGATACCATGGTTGAGTCAAGCCGAGTCGGATTATGAGGTTCCCCTCCGGAAGGTGCCTGGCTGGAAAAATCTTTTACCCAATAAATATCACCGTTAAAAGGATACGTCGGCAGGGCGATACGCTTACAGCCTGGATGGTGAAACATCTTATTCCAGGGAACCGTATATCCGTTTATCCAACTTTGAGCCAGTTTCACCAGATTCCGGTGTTCAAGATAATCGTTAATGCAGCTTTCTGCTTCTGTATTCCAGTCCACTTTTTGGTCTTTGTTTTTTTTAACCGTCCCTATCCACATGTTCTTGGTCGAATGTTTACCGTTGATAATGTATTCCAGTTTCTCTATCAGGTCGTCAAGATTTTGTGCCAAAATTGCCAGCCTTTCATCCATGGCGGCCCGTCCGATTTGTAATGTGTAGGCGGTATCAGACAGAGAAACATTATTCTTTTTTTGTTTTAAAAATTTGGCCAGATGCAAAGTCATCGTATGAAGCGTGCTTTTTGTTTTCGCTGACAATAGCACGAGTTCCTGCTCTTTTTTCTTTGCATCGGTCATACCGGTTTTGGGTAGACAAAGACCAGGCCGCAGTACTCGTACATGGTCCTGTTCAGATGATATATTTTATATAGTCTTGAAAAGGCTCTTTTTAGGCCGTTTATTTCGATCGGATCGCCCAGAGAGGTACCGGTGCCGTGTGCTTCGATATAGCTGATCGTTTCCGGAGAGACCTTTGCCCTGACACATGCATCTATAATAACTTTGGATTGCGAAAAAGCACTGGGTGAAGTCAGGTTGCGAGTACGACCGCCGTGATTAACAGAGCTGCCTTTTATAATACCGTATATGTGGTCGTTATCTGCAATAGCTTTATCCAGTTTTTTCAGCAGGACAAGTCCGCAGCCTTCGCCTCTCACATATCCGTTTGCATTCTTGTCAAAGGTTCTGCATTGACCATCCGGCGATAACATACCGGCTTTGCTGAAGGAAATAAACAAATCGCTTAAGACCAGCGCATTGACGCCGCCCACTATAGCCGTATCGCAGAATCCCTGATTCATGGCTTCTTTTGCCCGTTGAATCGCCACAAGCGAACTGGAGCATGCCGTATCAATCGGTTCACTTGGTCCTGTAAATCCATACAGAAAGGATACTCTGTTGGCTAAAATAGCCGGTGATAGACCCGGAACGGTAAATGCATCCACGGGCAATCTAAGGAGGGCAACCAGACTGTGGTAATCCGATGTTGTGACACCTATAAAAAGCCCCATATTTTTACTTGAAAAATCCTTCGGATTGTACCCCGCATCTTCAATACAGTTCCAAACAAGCTCCAGCAAAATTCGCTGCTGCGGATCCATGCATATCGCCTCATGTGATGAAATACCAAAAAAGCGGGCATCGAATTTGGAAATATTGTCAATAAATCCGCCCCATTTGGTATTGAATTTATTCTTCTCCTTGTGCGGATCACCGTAATAATCCCGCCAGTTGAAACGATCCGATGGTATTTCACGAATACTCGATTTGCCCGATTCCAGATTATTCCAAAATTCTTCATAATCTTGTGCACCGGGAAAACGGCATGCCATACCGATAATTGCTATGTCCGTATGATTGTCAGGATGTTTTTCCGGCCTCACTGATTCACCATCAGTCGGCTGGTGGTTGGGTGTGACCACATCTGCCATCAAAATGTCCTGTCTTGAAATTACACTTTAAAAAAATGAAAATCGGGCAATAAAAATATAGATTAAAAGCTCACTCTATTGTACGTGACAAAAAAGGAAACAAGGAATCCAGAATATCCTCTCCGAATCCTTCATCCTACTTTTACATCAGCACATCGAAAAGTACCGGAAAATCCCGGCACAAAATATCAGAGTAACCGACTTTCACTAACAAGCGAGTATTTGTTATTACCCGCTTTTTAAATAGCTTTTCTTCTCATGTACCACACCGGTATTTATCCCGTTCGGCCTTTACTGTCTTTGCAGGATGTCCAAATGATTCAGTAAAAAGATCGAGGATAAAAAGGGAGTCTAAAACTGGCAGATTCCTTTATTGTGTATACTGTTTCCTCACGTTCCCTTTTTTTTTAGACGTTCATAAAAAATAATAATAAATTTCTTCCATCTTAACAAGGAAAAAACTGATAATGAGAGTTTAATTTAAGCGAATTGCAATTTTTTAAATTTGTAGGATTTACATCCTTTTACTGATCTTCGTCGCTCAGTCCATTTATAATTTTTCAGTGCCGGATTTTAAAAATGATACATTATACTTGCCTTTCAACTTTCGTTTTCGTATCATTCAATAATTGATTTCATATTATGCTTTAATAATCATCATGGTTCAAATTTACTCTGTTGCGTTGTCAGCACATATTCCATTCGGTATTTCCCGGGAAGAATACCACAAATCTAGGAGGAACTTATGAAATTGTTATTGGTTTTGATTGTATTTTTTTCACTGGTGCAGGTATTTTCAGGTCACCTGTTCGCAGACGTTACCGTAACGATCACCGAACCCGTTGAGGGTACGGTTTTTTCTCCATGCGAGGATGTTGTTTTTAAATACGATTTTACTGCCACGGCCGGTGAAGAGGTGAATAGACTATATTTGTATTACAACGGCCGTTCGAAAGGAAGTATCCGTAGCGAACCCTGGGAACATGTGTGGAAAACCATACCCAGGGGGGCCTATGAGTTCACCGCCAGGCTGGTAACTAAAGATGACGCCGAATTCTGGTCCGATCCCGTTCATATTAGGGCCGGTGATGTCTCAGCAGGAGAACTTTTGTACAACGGAAGTTTTGATTGTGGTACACTGGGACCGTTATGGAGGCCGAATATAGGATCAGACGCCGATGCAGAATTTAATCTTTTAGATGACGGCCTTTTTGATGAGAACTATTACCTGTCGGTGGATATCTATGAAACCGGTGCGGATGCATGGAGCGTTCAATTATTACACGCGGTTCCGATCGACTCCGGCCATACATATGAATTATCTTTTTGGGCAGATGCTCTTTCCAAAAAGTCAATTTATATGGGCATGCAGATGGCAGTCGATCCCTGGACACCTGACTTTAGTACCAACATTGAAATTGATGGTTTTAATCTGTACGGACCGTACGAGTTTACGGCTTCAAAAACCGATCCAACCAACGATCTCGTTTTCCATTTCGGCGGTGATGACACGCCGATGTTCATTGATGATATTCGGGTTGTTGACAGATCTGCCACATCTGTCAAACCAGGGCTGTCCGGATTTATTGGAGGCAAGCTTTCAGATTATGACTTGTTTCAGGCCTATCCCAATCCGTTTAATTCCAATACGACGATTCAATTTCAACTCGCCGCTCCGTCCAGGATTTCCCTGGATATTTTTAACATGACCGGCCAAATAGTTAAAAACCTGGCAAACGGATATCAAGCGGAAGGCCGGCATTCATTAAAATGGGACGGTACCGACGGTGCTTTTCGTGTGGTGCCAAGCGGTGTCTATTTTTATGTCCTGTCGGTTGACGACGGTTCTTTTCAGCAGGAATTTTCGCGAAAATTATTGCTCATAAAATAAGCCGTATTTGTCCTGACCTGATTGGTAAAATATCCAATATCCTATTCTGCAATACATCTCCCGGCTGAACCGACTCTGCCTCTTTCAGTCTTCCAAAAGGGAAAAATGCTATCAGAAATCATTTTTTTACGCAAAACTATTCAAAATAAAGTTCGGGAGATGTTACGGCAGACAAAAGTCTTAATGTCCTTGAATGAATGAGATCGCAACAACCGCGAGGATCAACGGCAAAGATTGGTCATGAATTTTGGCGGTGCCCACTTTTGGGAATAAATCCTGGAATTTTTATATGGTTAAATTCTCTAAACCGTGTAAAAATTACATATTTGTATATTGATTGCATATCTGAAATTCAATTCGGTTTTTTCTATATTTTTGAGTATTGTTTTTAATTGATTTATAGTATTTGCTCGAATAGATTTTGGTGGCATGGGGTTTGCTGTAAATCATACATTGACTGACGCCGGGCCGTGAGACGGCTACCGGTAATGCATATACATCTTGACCTAGATTATTTTTTCTTTCATTGGAGGCACGGGCATGACGCATGCTATGATTCGGTTCGGATGGCGGGGAAAATTATTTTTCACATTTATCTTGATTCTTTTTATTTCTGCAAGATCTTTCGGGCAGGGCGGCGGTAAAAAGCCCAAAGAGCTCAAAATCAGTATCGAGCCTAAAAACGCAAAGCTTTTAGTGGGTGAGCAAGTACAGTTTTCGGCGCAAGTGACGACAAAAGATGGTACGCCCGTTGCCACCGAATTTGAATGGCGCGTCGGCGGTCAACCTTATAGCTGTGGAACAATAACTCAGGATGGTCTTTTTACGGCAATGGTGAAAGGAAACGGCCATGTTTACGTCCGGGGCGAAGCAATGGAGGCTAAAGCACATGTTACGGTGCAGGATACCAGTAAGATCAATGGAGGCCAGCATTTAATTATAATGCCGCAGGATACCACGCTTTTAATCGGCGAACAAATACAGTATTCTGCCTATGTAGTCGACAGTCTCGGTGAAATTGTATCGGAAGTAACGGCGGGTTGGCGAACCGTCGGTAGAATTGTGGGAGAGATGAGTGATAGCGGTCTGTTTACTGCGACCGACCGGGGCGTCGGATTGGTCAAAGCCCGTTACGCCAACAAGGTTGCAATTACAAAAATATTTGTTGAAACCGAACAGGATACCAGTGAAAACGATTCGGTGGCGATGAATTTTCAAAATTTGAGCGGAGAATCGATCGGCAACGTACACCAGCTCGGCGAGAGAGATGTTCTTAAAATATCAGGATTACCGTTTCCTTTGAATGTGTTAAACGGCGGTGAATTGGTTTTTCCCGCCGGATGCTTGAGTGAAGATATTAAAATATCTGTCCGCTTATCCGATTTTGCAGAATTGTTGAACGATTCAACCGTGACCTTTACACAGGGTGTACTGGCCGGTGTCTATTTTGAAGTTATGGTCGGAGATTCAGTCATCAGTCCATACTATTTTAAGAATCCGGTCCTGCTGAGTCTGCCATATAAACAGGAACTTTTGGATTCATCGGGATTGACTCCGGAAGATCTGTGGCTATTTTTCTATTCCGATTCAGCAGGATTTGAAGACGGCGGGATCACCAATGTGGTCGTAGATTCGGCAGCCGGGCGTATATTTGCGGATATTTTTCATTTTTCCGAAATTGTCATTTCATCTAAAGGGAGGTCTGTGGCAGCCGTGGTGCGTGGAGGCCATCAGCCGGCACCACGAGAATTTTATTTAATTGGGAATTTCCCTAATCCGTTCAATCCTGAAACCCGAATTCGATTTATGTATAACGGATCAAAATCCGAGCAAATACAATTGTCCGTCTATAATCTGATCGGTCAAAAGGTGCGCTCACTGTATAATGGTTTTATTGAAAAAGGGATTTTTACACTGGAATGGGACTCCCGGGACGACCACGGCCGTGCGGTTAGTTCCGGTGTTTATATTGTACGACTGGAAGGGCAACATTCAGTACAGGTACATAAAATGTTGCTTTTGAGATAGGGAGAGGGCCACGTTCAAATCGCGTCGCACTTTGATTGTTAAAAGTTAGAGGCGGCGTTTAAACTTAATCAGAGTGCGGCGCACCTTTTTGTTGCGCCGTTTTTTATGTAATAACCATATGCTGCGTGAGAATATTTCTCAGAAAAGGTTCAAAATTAATTATTGTCTGTTTCCCCAAATAGTGCGGTTTTGATCCGATAGCGGCGTATCAGATTAACAGAATAGTATATTGTCGATTTTTTTCTCTGGGACCTTTGTGTTCACTGTGATAAAAAAGAGAATCAGAGAGATCAGGATCCACAGAGCGGAACAAAGCAGGTTTTCGAAAACAAGACTTGCCTTTAAAACGGATAACTGTAGCAGAATTATCCCAATCCTTTCACATTGTCGTTGAAAATTTCGTTTAAAATTGTTATTTTTTCAATTATTCCTGCTCTTCATGTTCTTTTGATGCCGGTAACTCTGGCGTCGCAGCAACTGCCGGTATTTTATGCAAGTATATTTGATAGATTTGGCCATTTTAAAAATGTTTTTTAACCCTATTCATTATGAAATCCTTGAAGGTTGATTTATGATTAAAAACATTCATTTGATGAGCATCGTTGCTTTATTGTATTTCCCTTCCACCGTTTTCGCTCAAGTCAATACCGAAAAATTCCGAATCGACGCCGACAGCCTGGGTTTTTCCGTGAGATCGAATATTAATTTTTCTATAATGATGGGAAATACAGATTTTCAACTGGCAGAAACAGCCACCCGGTTTAATTACAACTGGGGAAAAGATTACACGTTCCTTGTGGCAAACGGCGGCTACGGCCGTAATGAAGGTACTAGATTTTTCCGGCAGACTATTGTACATTTAAGAAACGTCAATGTTTTAAATCATTGCATTCAATTGGAAGAATTTTTACAGTATGACACGGATGACAAACGTCTTTTATTGCAAAGAACACTTGTGGGCGGCGGATTCCGGTTTAAGATTTTCAAGCACGATAAATATAAACTCCGGATTGGTACCGCCGCTTTTTTCGAACAGGAAGAATACAATCTTGAGAAGGATGCCAGGCATAAAGCCAATGTGGCGACCATCCGCTCCAGTTCGTATCTCACGTTTAACTTTGCCCTGAAAAAGGACCTTTCACTTCTCAGCATTACCTACCTTCAACCGGATGTTGCACATGTGAAAGACCTGAGAGTTCTTACGGACAATGCATTGAATATAAAATTAGGAAAGACGGTGGACCTGGTTCTTACTGCACACTTTCGGTATGACAGTAAACCGCCGGACAATATTGAGAGAATTGACCTTGTATCGAAAATTGGCGTTGCAATTAACTTTTAAGCCGCCTTAAAATTACCAGTTCGCAGACGACGGCATTTTTTTAATCAGTAATGCCCCGTTCCCGTGTGAGCAATTTTTTTGCTTGGCACCGACGGAGCCATGCGGCTTGAAGAGGGTACGATCGTTTTTGCAGGCGACAGCATGAATGTCGCCTGGACTGTGGATATTCATCTGGATGAGGAGGGATATCCGTATATCGCTTACAGTGTTCAGAGAAATAAAAGTGCTGACAGTCTCGTATACCGTTATGCCCGCTGGGATGGAGAAAATTGGCAGGATTTTTTCCTGGCTTTCGCCGGTACGGCGTTTTATCCCCGTGAAGCGGATTACAGCGGTCTGGTTGCCCTCGATCCTGGAAAGCCGGATGTATTGTATATTTCCGCCGATGTGGATCCGGTAACCGGCAATCAGCTTGTCAGTATCAAAGATCAAAAACGGCATTACGAGATTTTTAAGGGTGTAACCGAAAACGGCGGTAAAGACTGGTCATGGACGGCCCTTACCAAGAATTCCGACTGTGATAACATCCGTCCCATAATACCGAAAAGCGCAGGAAAGCATCATGTCCTTTTATGGCTGTGCGGAAAGTTGAGGACCTATACCGACAATAATTTGGATGTGGTCGGTATCATCGATCCTTAGGGCTCCGTTTTTTATTCTTGCCCCATTATGTGCTTTTAAATGATAATAAAAACTTTATTTCCTGCAGTGATTTTAAGGAAAGGATAACCTGTGGCAGTTCAATATCATGGTCATTTATTGTTGTTTTTTATCATTCTATGGGGAATAAGCAAACTATTGCCTTTTCGGAACAGGTTACTCAAACAGGTGATAACGACGAATTGCATATTAATTGCCGTTGGTTTGTTTATACTTTTGCCGGCGGAATTTACCGAACGTATTAAAAATATAGAGATCACCAGAATTTTTCTCTATATTATCAGTTGGGTTGAAGTTTTTGCGCTGAGAAAGGCATATGCAAAATATTCCGAATTGAAAAAAAGAAAAAATATGAATCCAGATTAAAGTTGCACAACTGCCAAGTGCCTTTTTCCTGTTTGCGCCATTAACCGGGATCATGTTTTTGATCTCTGCCCAACTTTATCAACTTTTCGCCATATAATGTCAAGTTATTTTAAACGTCTTTTAAGCCGATTTACTGCGGTCGAGACGACCGGTTTCGCTTTCAATATAAAACTGATACTTTATAAAAAGCCTTATACTAAATGATATGTAAAATCTCAGTTACGGGTGGGACAGAACAGGTGCGACGCACCTTCTTTTGCTAAGTCTTTGTAATTTAATTATTTATAAAGATTTCGTGGGCCGGTGCGTCGCACCTTCCACCCATAATTGAGGTATTACAATAATATATATTTTTCTCTTGACTTCTTGAAAGGAAATATTTATAATTTTTCAAATGTTATATTAATCTGGGTGAAAGCTGTTGATATTTTGGCTAAGAATGTATCGAAAAAGTTTGACATTAATTCTTTGAAGATAACATTAAAGAACGAGGCATCATCAGGAGAAAAGCAATGAAAGATAAACGCAAACCCTGGAAATATTTATCAATTGTGAACAGGTGTTTTCTGAAAATCGTACCAAACACTCTGCTCTGTAAATTTGGCAAGCACAAATGGCAAGATAGTTGTAAATGTACGATCTGCGGGAAAACTCGAAATCGTCACCATAGCTGGCAGGGGTGTGTTTGTACTGTTTGTCAAAGTGTACGTGATGAAGGACATGATTGGAACGGCTGTACCTGTCGAACGTGCGGTCGAATTCGTGAAGAAAATCATGATTTAACGGGATGTTGGTGTAAAATATGCAAAAATGAAATTCATCAATGGAAATTGATAGATGAAATCCTTAATGTGTATAAGAAAGGCGGTGGAGATAAAACAACAACGTCCGGTGCTATATTAAATGTAAAGGAAGTCAAAACATCCACCTGGCAGTGTAAAAGATGTGGTAAAATAAAATCGCAAGAAGAGATTATTTCCGAAAAAGATATTGATTTTCGCAAAGATAAATACTAGTCCTGGTGCTCCAATAAATTTAAAAAAGCCTTGACTCTCACCCCCGTATTCTATAATTTAAATTTTGCAAAACCGGCGGGTTTTATCATTATATGTTTTCTGATATTTTGAGGATGTAAATTCGATCGGCAATCGGATGAAATTGGGTGCGAAATGAGGAGCAAAAATAGATAATGAAGTGGACATCGACAATAACCGTTCCGGCTGATACCCGCGCTTTGCGTCTAATAAGTTCGTTTGTCCTGGGTAATGCGGAACTGGCCCGTATTCCGAAATCATTCTTTAATAATTTAGATCTTGTTACCGAGGAAGCATCGACCAATGTAATACAGCACGCTTACAAGAGTGATCCATCCCAGTCACTTGATGTGACATGCCGTTTTGACGGAAAACAATTCAGTGTCATTGTTTGTGACCGTGGCGAGCCTTTTGAACTGGAAAGTGTCCCAATACCGGATATCCACGCCGATAAATCAAAGCGAGAACCCGGAGGCTTGGGCCTGTTTTTTATCCGTACGCTGATGGACGAGTTGCGTCAGGAACATGATGCCGATGGAACGAACCGTTTGATAATGATTAAGAAAAAACCTTACAAAAGCGATTAGATCAAATTCGATTGTTTATGATTCTTGTAAAGCGGAGGAACAGTGAAGGCTATTTTTATTGCTGCGACGGGCCAGGATGTGGGAAAAACCACCACCAGCATAGGGCTTTTTCATCTTTTTCAAAATATGGGCATTAAAACCGGATTTATGAAACCTGTAGGCCAGTCTTTTGTTGAAATTGACGAGATACAAGCAGATAAAGATGCGCTTTTGTTTAAAGTTGTCTTTGATATGCCCGACGAATTAAAATGGATGAGCCCCGTTATTATTCCTCCCGGTTTCACCAGTGAATATATTAACAACAGAGAAAAATACGGACATCTCGAAAGGGACATTGTAACAGCATTCAGACAGATATCTCAGGATAAAGATGTGGTGATTGCCGAGGGAACGGGTCATGCAGGTGTCGGATCGGTCATCGGCCTTTCCAATGCCAAAGTGGCGAAATTGATCGGCGCCTCGGCCGTTATTGTCGGACAGGGCGGTATAGGGAATTCTATTGATCAAATTATGCTCAACGTCGCCATGTTTGAACGTGAAGGTGCTGAGATTTGCGGTGTCGTGGTCAATAAGGTTAAGGAAAGCAAATATGAAAAAATAAAACACATTGTTTCCGAGGATTTGGTTTATAAGAATCTCTGTCCGCTGGGATTTTTACCCTATCAGCCGTTACTATCGTTACCGCATATTTATCAAATAAAAAAAAGGGTCGGTGCTGATGTGTTAAGCGGTGAAAAAAATATGCACGATTTTGTTGAGAATGTGATCATCGCAGATATGGCACCGCACAATATGCTGGATAATATAAAAAATCACTCACTGGTCATTACACCCGGCGACCGTGTCGATAATATACTTGTGACGATCAGCTGCTATTTTTTGGAACAAAATCGTCAGACAAAAATCTCGGGATTACTGTTAACCGGTAATGCTCTGCCGAACGAGAGTATATTAAAATTGTTAAAAAATACCGGTATCCCTGTTTTACATTGTCCTGATGATTCATATACCGTTGCATCAAAGGTTTTCTCACTTACGGTAAAGACACAAACCAGCGATTTAAGTAAATTGGAAATAATCAAGTCGCTTTACGCGGAATACATCGATAAACAAAAACTCTGTGAGCAGATCGGAATACCGGTTCCCGTGCTTTAATTTAAAAACATACAGAAATAGCCCGTCACAGTGCCGGTGAAATTCACCTCAAGTGAGGTGTTCGATGGCTTCATCTTTGGTTTTAAATATATTAAATACGGAGAGAAAACCAACGGTGTCAAACAAATTCTCTACCCAATCGTTCAGTGACGAATAGCATATCTTGCCGTTCAATTCTTCTGTTTTTTTCAAGTAGGAAAAGAAAATCCGCAAGCCGGCGCTGCTGACATAATTAACACCTTTCAAGTCGATGATAATTTTTGATGTCCCGTTTTCCAGGAGATTAGCCAGTTCTTCGTCCAGCAAAACGGACGTGTCTGCATCCAGGCGTCCGTCCAATTCAAGAATCGTTATGTCTTTTTTATTTTCCCGGGTAATTTTCATATGGATCCCGTCTTCTTTATTTGAAACCTGTTTTTTATTTCAGTTGTCTGATATAAAATGCAAATTTTTTTCAGCAAAGACAAGTAAATTATCCGGCCAAAAATATTCCCACAGATGTAAAACGTCAGTATGAATTTACTCTGATTACTTTTTTGTTGCTTTTAATAATTAATTTGATTAACTTGACAATCAATTTCCTAATTTTTCATCAATATAAAAACAGGTACGATTGTGGAAATAGAACCGCATCGTGCTGTTGACGACATCATGCAAAAAGCAGTTTTTGCAGCAGCTGAGTTTAGTTCATTCGATCAACAGCAGACGGATAAGATTGTTTTTGCCATTTATGAAGCAGGATTCAATGCGCGGGTGAAACTGGCCAAGATGGCACATGAGGAAACAGGGATCGGACGGTGGCAGGATAAAGTGATGAAGAACGTGGTGGCCACCCAGCTGGTTTATGAGGATATAAAGGATCTAAAAACCGTTGGTATTATCTCCCACGATAAAGAGAGGGGTATTACCGAAATCGCCTCGCCCATGGGCCCGATTCTTGCCATTATACCGGTTACCAATCCGACCTCAACCGTACTTTTTAAAATTTTGAGTGCGATAAAAGCACGGAATCCGGTCATCATTTGTCCATCTAAAAAAGCGATAAAGTGTTGTTCGGAAACCGCGCGGATATGTTATGAAGCGGCCATAGGTGCCGGGGCTCCGGAAGATTGTATTCAATGGCTGACCTCAGTGAGCCGTGAACAAACGCAGGAATTGATGGCACATAAAAAACTGGCGTTAATATTGGCTACGGGTGGTGGAGGCCTGGTACACTCGGCCTACAGCTCGGGAACGCCGGCACTGGGTGTAGGGGCCGGTAACGTTCCGGTATTTATTGAAAAGAGCGCGGATATTCCGTTTGCCATCGAACAGATTGTTATGTCAAAAACTTTTGACAATGGTACGATTTGCGCGAGTGAACAGGCGTTGGTCGTCGAACAGGAAACGGCAGATATGGTGATTTCGGAACTGGAGAAACGAGGGGCATATTTTTTATCCAGGGAAGAAGTACCCCTTTTAGAAAGTGTTGTCTGGGATAACGGACGAAAAAGTATGAATCCGGATATCGTCGGCCGTTCCGCCGGTGTAATCGCCCAAAAGGCCGGTATTCGCACGCCGGCTGAAACACAGCTTTTGGTCGTACCTCTCGATCGTGTAGGCGATGATGCTCCGCTTTCAGGAGAAATTTTGGCCCCCGTGCTTGCATTTTATACGGCAAAAAATTTTGATGAAGCGGTAAAAATCTGTATTGATTTGAACTATTTTGGTGGTATCGGCCATACAGCCAGTATTTTTTCCAATGACGATGAGAAAATTAACCAGTTTTCTCTGCTTATGAATGCCGGTCGAATCGTCGTTAATACACCCTCGTCTCAAGGAGCCGTGGGCGGATCGTTTAACACATTGTGCCCGTCACTCACTCTGGGCTGCGGTACAGGCGGTAAAAATATCACAACAGAAAACGTCACCGTCAGAAATTTGTTGAATATTCAGCGTATTACACGCAGGAGATTAAATTTACGGTTGGCGCAATTTGACACAAGTAAGTATTTAGACGAATCATTGGACGCCCGCACAATCGGACGTTTGTATGATAATAACTATTAAAAAGGAGTATGGATGACTAATATGACAGTCAAAGACGGACCCGGCGTTATGGAATTTATTTTTTCCAAACGCCTGGATTCGGATGTATGTAAAACACTGGAACCCAAAATACTGAATAAGGTAAAAAACAACCACACGGTTATTGTTTTCGACCTGGAGAAGGTCGATTATATATCTTCCGCATTTCTTGGAATTTGTCTCGCAGTATTTAAAAAAGTGGGCGATGCAAAATTTTCAATCATGAATGTTGCACCAGAAGTCAAAAAAGTGTTCAAAATCGCCGGTTTTGATTTTAATATGAAAATTTTCTAGGGTTTTCACAACTTTAAATATTGTTTTCTTTTTAAACTTCAATAACTGCTCTCGTCTTTCATGAAATTTCAGTTTCGGGTGGGAAAAGTGATGCGGCTTTGGTTTTAAAAAAAAAGTGCCCGCGGAATACACTGAACACGAGGAATTTTGATGACAATAAGAATATTGAATGAAGCGGCGTTATTCTATTCCATTTTAAATAGAAAACCGGTCGCTATCAAAAAAAGAGTCCCGGCGCTGCTGCAAGATAAATATTGGATCGTGGTAAATGGATTGAACGGATTCGGAAAATTTTGCAGCCGTAAAAAATGATTCGGTAATTTCCGGCCATTATTTGCGTCTTTGACTGTTGTCAGCGGATTTTTACCGGCATCATAAACAACCTCGCCATTGACCATGGTCAAGTCGTCTTCCAGATTTCTCACTTCATCCTGTTCCAGGTTATATAGATCGTGTGACCAGATGACAATGTCCGCACATTTTCCCGGTTTCAGGGAGCCGATCGAGGAATCAGCCCAAGCGGCATAGCCTTCCCTGTGCCATGCAATCCATTGCGGCTGTGTGGAAAGGATAATGTTCGAATTTTTCATTCTCTGCCATGCAGATCCGGAAGGCAAAAGGCCGTGTTCGATACAATGGCGTGGATCCGGGCGCGGATTTCTTAACATGGCCTGTTCGAAAACAGTGAGTGTCATGTCAATCCCCTCATCACCTCCAACGTGAACAGCCACCTGAAGTCCTGTGTCATTCAAAATACGAATTGTCCGATTGAGCGACTCTTGCTAATAATAGGGGTAGGAGAGGAGCGGAATCAATCTCTGCGATTTGCAGTGCCAATATTTCTGCATCGGTTCCCGTATTGTTGACAATTAGTTTCTGCCTGAATATTTAGTATAATATCGTCCTCCATTAACTATATATGCGGTTTTTTTTTCAATTTATTTAATCATTTCTGCAGTCGCTAAAGCACTTTTTCAGCACTTTTAACAATACCCATCACAAAGAAAATGATCTTTTCGTGCAAAATTCCAGAACTTGTATCGTAAATTTGCGTCTATTATAAAATAGAGCTGTTTGTACTGATTTCTTTGTAGAATCCGGGTCATGGCATCCTTTAATACGAAAAATAGAAGAATTTTATTGGTTTTAATTAAATTTTTATCATATTTTATTATCGAGATTAAATTGTTTATGACTTGAGCTTAATTTAACTTTTGGTGCGATATGAAAAAAGGATGGTTCTATATAGCCGGCGCTGCCTTTGTTTTGTTCCTGGGGTGGCGTATTGCCGGTCTGGTACTAAAAACGCAGGACACCCAGTCGAACAGAGGGAGGCCGCCCATTGCGGTAGAAATCGACAGTGTCCGTATTGAACCGATCCAGGAGATTCGCCGGTTTACGGGTACGATTTATCCTCTTTACAAGTATATCGTCGCTTCGAAAACTTCGGGACGTATCATCAGCATTAAAAATCGTATCGGCGATTGGGTGCAAAAGGGTGAAGTAATAGCCCAAATCGAGGATGCGGAGTATCAACAGTCGGTACGTGAGGCAGAGGCCAATCTAAGGATCGCCCGGTCGGCGCTGGTGGAAGCGAACAGCCAGTTCGAGCTAGCGCGTCAGGAATTGGAGCGGGTAGAATCCCTGCAGCAAAAGGGAATCGCCTCCCCGGCAGAACTGGACGCAGCCACCTCCAGTTATACCGCTCAGGAATCCCGGCTGGAGTTGGCACGAGCTCAGGTGGAACAGCGGCAGGCAGCCCTCACTTCGGCACAGATTCGTCTGGGATATACAACCCTCCTGACCACTCAGCCTGGTTTTATCGGCGAACGGTATGTGGATGAGGGGGCGCTTCTGTCTCCCAACGCACCGGTTGTTTCGGTGGTGGGAATTGACAAGGTATTCGTACAGACGACCATCATCGAGCGCGATTATGGCCGCATTCATCCGGGCCAGGCCTGTCAGGTTGAGGTGGATGCATATTCCGGACAGGTTTTTACCGGACAGGTTGCTCGCATTGCGCCGGTGCTGGAAGAGGCTTCGCGTGTGGCCAAAATGGAGCTGGAGGTGGACAACAAAGAACACCTTTTAAAGCCCGGCATGTTTGCCAGGATCAGCATTGTGCTGTCTCAAAACGATCAGGCTTTGACCGTCCCCAGTAACGCGGTGGTTGATAAAAACGGAAAATCCGGCGTCTTTATTCTCAATCCGGATGAAAAGGCCGTTCGATATGTACCGGTAACAGTCGGCATTGTGAGCAGCGATCGCACAGAAATCATTACTCCCAAAATCAACGGTATCGTCGTAACCCTGGGGCAGCATCTTTTGGAAGACGGCAGCCCCGTGATCCTGCCCGTTGCGGCTTCTGCAACCGGAGGGACCGAAACATCATCCGGTTTTCAGAAGGAGTCCAGGCCATGAATATCGCCAGCGGCCCCATTCACCGTCCGGTCCTGACGACCGTTGTTTTTTTAATCATTATTATCCTGGGCATCGTCTCCTTCAGCCGGCTCTCCATTGACCTCATGCCGGAAGTGACCTACCCGACCATTTCGGTGGTGACCCAATACGGCAATGTGGGTCCTCAGGAGATGGAAGAGCTGATTACCCGGCCCATCGAAGAGGCTCTGGCAGCGGTTCAGGGCGTGGAAGAGATTACCTCCAGTTCTACGGAAGGGCAAAGCGTGGTGCGGGTTTCCTTTATCTGGGGCACTGATCTGGACGTGGCCGCCAATGATATCAGGGACCGCGTCGACCGTATCATGGGGCGGTTGCCCGAGGATATCGAACGGCCCACCATCCGTAAATTCGATCTGTCCGCTTTTCCCATCATGTTCATCGGTGTGACCAGTACCATGAATCCGCTGGAATTGCGCGAGCTGGTGGAAGACCAGGTAAAATACCGGCTGGAAAGGGTTCCGGGAGTGGCTGCCGTAAATGTTTATGGGGGATTGAATCGTGAGATTCACATTGAATTGTATGCCGCACAGCTCAAGGCACTCGGTTTGTCCACTGACGCCATCATCAGCGCACTACAGAATGAAAATCGTAATATACCCTCCGGTCTTTATGAAAAAGGTAATTTCGAAATCCTGATCCGAACCCAGGGTGAATTCCGGTCAGTGGACGAAATTCGCAACACCGTCATTACCATCCGCCAGGGGACGCCCATTAAAATCAAGGATGTGGCAAAGGTGATCGATTCCTGGGAGGAGATACGGTCTCTGTACCGCATGAACGGCAAACCCGGCTTGCGCATTTCCATCAACAAACAATCAGGAGCCAACACCGTCAAAGTCGCCGAGGCTACTCTTCAAGAAATAAAGCGTATCAATCAGGATATCCCGCAAATTCAGGTTACCCCGCAGTTCGATACCTCGGTCTACATCAAGCAATCCATCAACAATGTGGGTAGATCGACCATGCTTGGAGGATTGCTGGCCATCCTGATTCTGTTTCTGTTTTTACGGAATTTCAGCAGCACACTCATCATTGCCACGGCCGTTCCCATTTCCATTATTGCCACTTTTGGGATGATCTATTTTGGCGGTTTTACTCTGAATATAATCACTTTTGGTGGATTGGCGCTGGGCATCGGTATGCTGGTGGACAGTTCCATTGTGGTTCTGGAAAATACTTATCGCCATCGCGAAGATGGGCGGTCGGCCAGGGATAGTGCTCTGGTCGGCAGCTCTGAAGTCGTCTCTGCGATTGTTGCCAGTACACTTACCACGCTGGTGGTATTTTTCCCGGTGGTGTTTATCCGGGGAATGTCCGGTATTATGTTTCAACAGATGGCTTATGTGGTGGTTTTTTCCCTGCTTTGTTCTTTGATCGTTGCACTGACGCTGGTCCCTATGCTTTCATCCCGGTTTTTGCATTACCAGCCCGCCAAACATACAAAAGGGGAGAGTCGTCTGCATAAACTCTATGCAGCCAGCGAAGCGACTTTCCTTCAGGTGGAACGGACCTATGCCACACTGCTGCGCTGGGCTTTGAACAAGAAAAAAATTGTGATCCTCATTGTCGTGGGATTGTTTATCGGCTCGGTCCTTTTGATTCCTCTCGTGGGAGTGGAGCTTATGCCGCAGGCCGACGAAGGCGAAGTCCGGATCGATCTGGAGACAGCGGTGGGTTCCAGACTGGAAGTGGTTGATGAAGTGACGACCGTGGTTGAGAGCATTGTCAAACAGCAGGTTCCGGAAATGGTAAACATGATGTCGCGTGTGGGAGGTGGGGGATGGCGCGGAAGCGGCGGGCATTCGGCCGAAGTTCGCATCAACCTGGTACCCAAAAAAGATCGAAAGCGGAGCAGTGAGCAAGTCGCCAACGACCTGCGCCGCGTCCTTGGTAAAATTCCGGGCGTCATCGTACGAACCCGCGCCGGCCAGGGTCTGTTTTTGTTGAGAATGGGGACTTCCCAATCGGATCAGATCAGTGTGGAGATCCGCGGGTATGATCTCGAGATCGCTCCGGCTTTGGCCCGGCAGGTCGACCAGATTGTAAAAAATGTCCCCGGTATCACTGATACGCGCATCAGCCGCGAAGAAGGCAGTCCGGAGCAGATAATTCGTGTGGACCGTCAAAAAGCCGCGGACCTGGGACTGAATATTTCACGAATTGGTGATGCCCTGCAGACCGCCGTGGGGGGCACCTATGCCTCATATTATCGCGAAGGAGGTAAAGAGTACCGCATTCAGGTACGCCTCAGTGAAGAGGACCGGAAAAATCTTGCGGATTTGCTGGATCTCACCATCGTGAACAATCGCGGCGTACCTGTGGTGCTGCGCAATGTGGTAACATCCGAACCCCTGGAGGGGCCTGTGCGGTTGGAAAGAAAAGACCAGGAGCGCATTATCACCGTTGAAGCGAATTTTACCGGACGCGATATGGGCTCGGTCATTTCCGACATCCGCAAACAGCTGCGCAAATTGCCGATGCCCAAAGATTTTTCCATTCTTTTCGGCGGCGATTACGAAGAGCAGCAAAAGGCCTTCCGGGAATTGCTGCTTGGGCTGGCGCTGGCCATTCTGCTGGTTTATCTGGTCATGGCCGGTCAGTTCGAATCTTTTCGCGATCCGTTTATCGTGCTGTTTTCAATTCCCATGGCAGTCATCGGCGTTGTATTGACCATGATTCTTACGGATACTACTTTCAGTATGCAGGCATTTATCGGGTGCATCATGCTGACGGGCATTGTGGTGAACAATGCCATCCTTTTGGTCGACTATACCAATCAATTGCGCTTTAAACACGGCATGCCGATGATGGAGGCCATTACCACATCCGGTTCACGCCGTTTGCGTCCGATTTTAATGACCACACTGACCACTGTGCTCGGTTTGTTTCCTTTGTCGCTGGGTTTGGGGGAAGGCGGGGAAGCTCAGGCGCCCCTGGCCCGTGTGGTGATCGGCGGGCTGCTCAGTTCCACCATTGTCACCCTGATCTTAATTCCTGTTGTCTATTCCATTTTTGAACAGAAGGGCATGATTAAAAAATTTACGGCCAAAGTATGCAAGCTTTTAAAAATTTAATATGTTTGTGTTTGTTGTTTATATTGCCTTGTTTTTCCCTGGCGGACGAAACAAATCCCTTTAAAAGTGTGGCCGGCCGGGATACCATAAGGCTGACGATTCAGGATGCTATTTTTCTGGCACTGGAGCGGAATCCGACCGTTACCATTCAGCGTCTGGATCCAAAAATCAAACAGAGCTATGCGAGTGAACAGCGTTCTGTTTTCGATCCGATGTTGTCCGCTTCCGCTCAAAAAACCAAAAGCAAAAGTCAGCGTTTTCTTGGTTCCAGACCCGATCCATTTGAAATGACCACAGACCGGACCCAATATAATTTAGAGATATCTGAAACATTGCCGACAGGAAGCACGCTTGCCCTGGTTTCTTCTTTTTCCGGTAGCGGTTCCAATATTTACACCGATCAATATGTGGGTTCGATGGGAGTGACCTTTTCACAGGCGCTTTTGCAGGGAATCAGCTGGGGAGCCAATCTGGCAGAATTGCGCCGGACCCGGCTGGATGTGGAGATTTCCAGGTCCGAACTAAAGGGCGTTGCGGAACAGGTTGTGGCGGATGTGGAAACGGCCTACTGGTCGCTTTATCTGGCCGCCCAGGAGATTCTCATTCAGCGGAAATCGCTGGAGCTCGCTGAAAAACAGCTGCAGGAATCGTTGGAACGGGTGACTGTGGGAAAGCTGCCCGAGTTGGAACTCGCCGCCGTACATGCCGAAGTGTCGACGCGCCATGAAGCACTGATCGATGCCCAGAGCCGCTATGAGCAGGCCCGATTGCAAATGCTGTTCTTTCTCAATCCTTCCCATAAGGATTTCTGGTCGCTGACCCCGGATCTTGTGGATGTTCCTCTTTTACCAATCGATTCATTGGGCGCCATTTCGCTGCATGATTCACTGGGGCTCAGGTACCGTTCCGATTTACAGCAGGCTGACTATAACTTGAAAAAGGGAGAACTTGAAATCACCCGAACCCGCAATGGCCTTTTGCCGCGCCTGGATCTGTTTATTTCTTTTGGAAGAACCGCTTATGCGAAAACGTTCAATGAAGGCCTGCCGGACCCTACAAGTCCGTTCTATGATTTTTCAATGGGTTTAAATTTTGAATTTCCGGTCATTAATCGTACTGAACGCGCTCAGGTTGCGCGGGCGCGCTGGACCCAGGAACAGAACGAGCTTGCGCTTGAAAACATGAAACGGCTGGTTGAATGGGATGTCCGTTCGGCTTATATCGAAGTGCTGCGAACCCGGAAATTGATCGAAACGACCAAAGTGACGTTGGCCCTTCAGGAAAAGAAATTGGCGGCGGAATTGGAAAAATTCCGGGTCGGCAAATCCACCAATTATCTGGTTTTGCAGGCCCAGCGTGATCTCACCGCCAGTCAACTGGAGGAAGCACGGGCAGTGGTATCCTATTTAAACGCGCTTATTCAGCTTTATCGGATGGAGGGAACCCTGCTGGAGCGCCGCGGGATATCGAATCCGGCGGAGTGATGGGCCTATTGATTTCTGAATTCCGTAATTTTGACAAGGCCGGTTCAGCTTTTGTCATTTTTTTTTGAATTGAATTTTGGACTTTTAATACAACCCCTCGCAATCAACAGTGAAAGCTACGCTTGCCTTCCTCCCGTTACTTACATAATACTCCTTATGTGTCAATTGGTTTGTTTTTTGCTTCTTGAAATATTATATTTATATGAAATGCACAATAAATATACTCTCAGTAAGTACCTGACTATCATAAATATGGCTATAAGTATTATATAGGCATGTCCTCTAGGAGCCTGTCGGACTTGTATCGTAAGTATTTGTTTTTTCTACACCATTGATTTTAAGGTTAAATTTTTAAATGCATAAAAATCAATTATTTATAAAAATTAAAATCGTCGAGTCCGACAGGCTCCTAGCGTAAGCAAGGAGTATCCTATGATCACTGATGATGAAAAATCTTCTCAATCTAACCTCTCGAAAGGTCCTGAGGTTTGGCCGGTCGTCGCCCCTGAAGATGTCCGCGTCGCCGAATATGAATCCGATCTTGCCTATATGGGCTTCTATTTAAAGTTAAAGATCGCTAACCGTTCACCGTATCTGGTGCGAGAGGCGGTACTTCGTATCGACGGTTTCGTCGGCGGTTTCCATCAGGTGAATGCGTCCCAGGAAGTTAAGGTAGGGCCTCTTTTCCCCGAAATTTATGTTCATGAAGAAGTCGGGATTGGAGCGCGTGGAGGTATTACCGGACTGAGATTTAATTCAGTATCGGCAGACGCAGTGAGACTGACTCCACCATCCCAAATGGTGCCTGCTCCAGAGTACCCCCAATTGGAAGCTGAAATCCTCAAACTGAACGTCGAAAAAGAGGAAGCTGAATCCTGGGAAAATTCAAATGAGTATTCAGATGAAATTCCAACGGTGATTGGAACATCCATCTGTTTTCGTGTACGTAACTCCGGACCCGCTGTTGTTGAGCGAGTCCGTTTAAAATTACGGTATTTTGAAAACGCCGACGAGCTGAAAATACCGCCGCGGGCAGTGGCTGAATGGATTTTCGACATGCCGCGAAGGGGATGGAATCCATACCGTATTCCGGGCCAATTAGACGTGTTTGGCGATCCTGTGGATCAGCTCCTGCCGAACCATGCCTATGAGTTCACCATCAAGCATTATAATCCGGGCCCTGTTGATTGGGCACGCCGCCGTGATGCCTTATCGATCGAGGTCCTTGAATTGAAATTTTGCCAATAGACAAAAATTACAATGAAAATACACTCTCACCCCGTTTTTCACATATTACTCAATTTTGTTGTTTAGATTGATTTTTGTCTCTTGAGTGTCTAAATTCCAACATAAACCAAAAGAAATAAAGTATCAGGAAGCATCTTGACGTCGGAAAACAAATCATGTATAATAAATGACCGAGCCCTTGAAAAAAATTAAATTTGACTGTCATCAGCACAATAACGGCCGGATCATAATAAGGAGGAACTTAACAATGATTAATCTGCTTTTCTTTTCATTCGTATTTATTTTTCTTTCCGGTGAGGGACACTCGGTATATTCTGAAGATTTATCCGTTGTATTACAAGTGGAGCCAATCGAATACAAACTGGATATAACAGTTGACTATGACAGCAGTAAAGTGTC
>JAFGEC010000263.1 GCA_016931775.1 Candidatus Zhuqueibacterota bacterium
GAGGAAGGCTGTTATATGACTTAAAGTAAACCGCGCATTAAAAAATCGAAAAAAGTCCTTGCTATTTATTATAGTAGCCGGAGCCGCTCCAAAGCAACAAACTTTATCTTTTAAAGATATCCTTTCGTTAATAAATTTCCTGCCTGTTTTGAATTACGCTCAATCTATATCTGTGAATTTACCGGAAAAGTTTACTTTTTTTCAAATATTATTAAATTTTTGCATCTCAAATTATAATCCCGGCTGGAAATGTAATACATACGGAGGTTTTATGCTCAACAATAAACAACTACTTGATATCAAAAAACAGGCTGAAAAAGGTATCCGGGTTGACACGCAAAAATTGAAAAAGGACTCGTGCGCTCAGTTTCGGGATTACAATGAGTGGCTTAGGGAATATGTCAACAATGCGTACGATGCCGGGGCCACTGAATGTCTCATACATGGCCAAAAGGACGGTGATATCGTCAGTGTTTTTGTTCGTGACAACGGCCGCGGCATGAACCGTCAGCGCGTGTTGGATTTTTTTACCCTGTACCGTTCACGCAAAGATGGCGATCCTTCGCAGACGATCGGCAGGCATGGGATTGGAAAAATCTCTGTAGCAGCCATTCCTGATCAGTGTGGTTTCAAGATGATAACCAGCGATGGTTCGGAAGCCTGGCAGACCGAAACAGGATCTTTGCTGGATGATGCCAACATCACTCTTCAACGTGTTGAACCGGTACCGGAATCTGGAACCACATTTTGTATTCAATTTATAACAAAAAAGTCACTGGCAAAAGTAATGAAGGAACTGGAACAGGTTCTTTATACTTATGTACGTTATCTCAAAATGGAAATCCGTATTTTTTTACCCGATGAATCGGAAAAACAATCTTCGGGCACATGGCGGTATATTGCGGCCGATTGGGAACTGGATAATGCGTCAATATTTAAATCCTATGTGATCGATCTGAACGGCAATTTTTACGAGATTGTGTTGAGCATCGGCAAAGCCGAACACGGGATCTATCAAAATCGCGTATTTATCACCAACAACTATAATTTACTCTCGCACGATCTGGGGCAGGCCTGGTTCATTCCGGGATTGTGTATCCGGGTTGACAGTCCGGATTTTGAATTGCCCTTCGGGCGGCATTGTTTATGCAATGAAGAAATACTGGGTCCGCTTTCCAAAGTCATCCGGACCAAATTGCTGCCGGACTTTTTACTCCAGCTCAAGCCCTACTTTGAACGTTCCGATGCCGGGCAGGGAGTGGAAGATATCGAGGAAATGGTTGTGGGATTATGTTTTTATCATCCCGATTACACCCAATTATGGACGCATTGGCCGGTGTACCGGCTGGTTGACGGAATCAGAGCCTCGTTGAAAGAATTACGCAAGCAAGTCTCTGCGAATGGAAAAATCTACATTGCCAGTGAAGATGAAGTGGGTGCCGATTATTCGTTTTTCGACGGTCCTGTGGTGAGCAGTGATCAGATCGGCAATGGCCTGCAAGTGATCGAACAGGTCTTTGGCGCGGCAACCATCAATTTGCGGCAACAGGATCTTGTGATGGAAACACCAGGCGGTTCCAAACCCAATTTGTCCGACCTGGAAAAACGGTTTGCCCGTGCGTTGGGTTTTCATCCCCGAGTGTTCGATTTGGAACCCAAAGATGACAATACCGAGACCGGCCGTTCGTTTATGAATGAACCGAGGTTGCAGGGGTTGATCAAGGAGCAGAGCAAGGCCAAACAGGATTTGGAGAGCATTAATTGGCGTGTGAGCCATCTTGTGGAAAGAGACGGTAAAACGCCCTGTCTGCGTCACCGGTATTTGTATAAAGATGACGAAGTGGTGCTGAATCTCTATCATCCGGATATTAAAAAGTTGGTTAAACTGGCGGAGCACCAGCCATCGTTGGCGGGACATTGGGCGATTGCCATGTGTTTAACCGAGGACAGCCATATTCTTTCGCATCTTTCTGCTGAATCACGTGAGGATATCCTGCTGTTGGATGCCATGTCCAAACTCAGTGAAGGATCCCGGTCTGAAGGCCCGGAGAGGAAAGAAAAAACAAACGCCAATCGTGAAATGTGGAATTTTATCCGTAACGCTATGGATCGTCATTCGTTGACAAACAAAAGATGAGGTAATCACATGAAGCATACAATTAAAGAAGTGTTAGAATTAGCCGGTGGAATTTCCGTCGACCTGATAGAGGCATGGCCCAAGACCATTTCTCGCCAGTTCGGTGGAGATCCCGGCCGCGGATATCCTGAAATACTGCAAAACAGTATCGACAGTTATGATTCAAGCGTGCCTTTTCACGCACGCCGGATTGAAATTATAACCGGTGTCAAAACAGCCCGTATGATTGATTACGGCAGCGGACTATCACCGCATAAACTGCAATTGCTGTTAACGTTGGGCGGCACGGATAAGGATGAAGATCAGAATACGATAGGACAATTCGGTGTCGGTTTTGCCAGTATTTTTAATCCCAAGTTGGGTACGGAATGGGTTAAAGTGACAACAAAATGCAATGGCTCTGTAGTACGAATGACATTTATAGTTGAGGATCCGCAAAAGCCTCCACGCATTAAAGTTGATTATCCAAAGGAGAAAATCAAATACAGTACCTGTGTTGAAGTCAAATTCAACAATCCTTATGCCGTCAAAAAGTGTATGGGTAGTATGGAAAAAGTACTGGAATATTATCCTTATGCGATCTCCGTCAATGGAAAGCAATATGAATCGGCCTGGCGGCGGGCGGAAAAGCAGAAAGCCTGGATGTTTCAGGAAAGTTACTGTCGGGGTTTTATCACGTCGCAGTCCTGGTATTCCAACGTGACGCTGCTGTGCAAATATGAACGCGTTATGACGATGAGTGTGGACGGATTTATGACTGGCGGACGTAATATGAAATATAATCTGGATGATATGGAAAACGTTCCTTACGTTCCGAATACAAAGATCGTATTGAACAGCGATTATTTCAATTTGACCATCAGCCGTGATTCTTTTTATCTGGATTATAACTGGCGATTGATTAAAAAGGATCTGGAAAAAACGTTAAAGGAATATCTCGGCAACAAGCTTGACGGCAATCCCAATAAACAGGTTGTTCTCGCCAATCAGTATATCCTGCGCAACGAAATTAAAAAGTATTTACGATCGCAGGACGACAAGGCACCGTTGCTGGTGCGAAAACTGGCAGAAGCCAAGGTGTATCAGCTTTTGGGCGACAGACGATTCTACTCATTGAAGGATCTGTTCAAAAAGATAAGTACAGATACTCCGTTGTATTATTCCGTTCACAAGCAGAATCTGCAATGGCTGGGGGGGCAGTTCAAACATGATTTTATTGTATTGCCGGAACATTGTCATGCGGGGGGTGGTGCACCGGATTTTTATGGACGGCTTTTTGGATCTGTTTTTATTGATGTTGTCAATCTGGATACTGTGTCATCCGATCCGAAAAAGTTACAAGATCTGGTCCAACGGGGCATTGTCAAGGAAGAACATTTATCGCCTAAAATCAAGATTGTGGGTGAAAAAATGCTCAACGATCGTGAAATGCGTTTACTGGCGGAGATCGGGAAGCTGCTCACGTTTCATAAAGTCCGGCAGGAGATTGCACGCAATCTGTGTATTCCCATCCGGTCTATCAAGCCGGTTTTTATCGATGTTCAGAAAACCGGGGCTCTGGTTTCAGCCGGTGTTCTAAGCTCTGACGGGATTCCGTTGAGTGACAACGTCATCTCCAACTTTGTCGCGGAACAAAAATCCGCCCAACCGTCTACGGAAGTGGATGTGCTGTTGGGATTGGCGCTGAACCATCCGTTCATCAAGTTTCTGGTCGAATCGGAGAATCCGTACCGGGCGTATTATTCTTTGACTTTTGTCGCCCATGAATTGGCCCTGTCTCAGCGATTACTGGTGCCGTATTCTCAGTTTTACCATCTGGTGAAGGGACGTATCGCCGGCGGTATACGGCGCGCGTTGATCGAGAGCATTTCGCCGGATAAAAAAGCGGCATAATTGCCTGAAATAAATAAACCATTCATCTCCTTTGCCTGCCGGGAATGATTATTCAATCGCACCGGCAGGTTTTTTTGTATAACTCAGCCATTGGTCGGGCGCGCTGGTATAACGGCCCTCCTGATCCATGATTTTTAAAATTAAATATTTGCATGATATCCAAAACCGGTGCTTTGCCCCACAATCATGACTGGGATTTAATTTTTTTGTAATATGTGAGTAACGGGGGGGGACTTTTATAGGTGCGACGCATCGTTGCATGATATTTAACCTATATTTTGAATATCTAACCC
>JAFGEC010000264.1 GCA_016931775.1 Candidatus Zhuqueibacterota bacterium
GACGGAGGTGTTTTCCGGTAAGATGTAACGAACGGTTGTGTATGGATTGAAAGGATTCGGATAATTCTGACCGAGAGAAAACACCTTCGGAAGCGAGTTAGGAATCCGGACTTTTGTAAACAGATCATTTTTCAGTACGTGCAATCCGCAGGGGCCCGATGCCACGTATATCTTGTCTTCTGAACCGTCAACCTTCGTTGTAGCTCCTCCGGTGTCAAAGTATCCCACCTCCACAGGCGATACCGGGGAACTTATATCAAAAATGTGTAACCCTTTCGTATCGTCTGCAATATACGCAAAATTTTTCGCAACGGAAACACCTGATGCCAGGCCTTCCGTATCCCAAAAACCCACTTCTTTTGGCATCCATGGTTCACCGATATCAATAATGCGCAATCCTCCTGAGGCATCAGCGAGATAGGCAAAATTATTCTCAACGAAAACATCATAAACACTGCCTTCGGTATCCAGAAAACCGACTTCTGCAGGAGCCGTCGGATTGCTGACGTCAAGAATACGCAATCCGGCTTCTGTGAATGCAACATAGGCAAATTCATCCCGAACATAAACGCCGTAAGCCATCACATCAATATCAAAAAATCCAACTTCTTTAGGTTTTGAGGGAGACTTTACATCAATAATGCGTAATCCATCGTTCCTGTCTGTGAGATATGCCATATTATTTTTGACAAACACATCCCAGGCATAATCACCGGTATCAAAATGGCCCGCTTCAACGGGTGAGGCCGGCTTGGTGATGTCAATGATTCGCAGACCACTACCTGCTTCTGCCACATATGCATATTGACCGGTAACATAAAGCCCTCTCGCATAATCCTTTGTATCAAAGGAGCCGATTTCGGTTATAGCTGATTCATTGCGGACGTCAAAGATGCGCAGACCGTCATAGCCATCCGCAAGATAGGCATAGCTGCCTTGAACGTGGACATCTCGGGCCCAATCCATCGAATCGTAAGAACCTTCTTTAATGGGTTTCGAGGGTGTGGTGACATTGATAATACAAAGTCCATCGGCGCCATCTGCAATATAGGCATAATCACCCAGTACGGAAATACCCCATGCATTGTGGCCGGTGTCCAGTGATCCGACTTCCTTGGGTGTAACCGGTTTACTGATATCAATAATTTTCAGGCCGGGTGAACCGTTTGCGAGGTAGGCAAAATCCCCTGCAACGTCAATATCATACGCCGAACCATCTGAATCCAAAAATCCGGCCTCCGTGGGTAAAGACGGCGTTGTGATATCTATTATTCGCAGGCCGGCGGATCCGTCGGCCAAATAAGCATATTTGTCTCTTATGCAAATACCCCCAGTTAATCCTCCTGTGTCGAAATTTCCAACTTTGACAGGAGACGATGGCGTACTCACATCGAAAATGGTTAAACCGGCTGAATAATCTGCGACATAAGCATATTTCCCTTCGACATAGATATCCTGGGCAATACCGTTTGTAGCAGCCGAAGCCACTTCTTTGGGTGAGGAGGGGGTACTCACATCAAAAATTCGTATGCCGGCATTCCCCTCGGCTAAATAAATAAATTGATTTAAAAAATAGACGCTGTAGCAAATGCCTTCTGTCTTGATGAAACCGACTTCTTTAGGTGACGACAATGTCCGGATATCGATAATGCGCACTCCACTATAGTAATTGGCGACGTAGAGATAATTCTGATTTACACATATATTCCAGATCCAGGATGAAGTAACAATCTGTCCGACTTTTACCGGATTGTTTTTTTTTGTGACATCCAGTATTTCCAGATTCGCACCGTTGCCGATAATGACATAGTTTTCGAACGCCGCCGTTGTATAACAGCGTCCATAAGGCCAGTGACTGAGCAGGGTACAGTTTTGATGATCCTGTGACCGACCCCGGAGTGCCGGAAAAAGTAACCAACAAGAGAGGAACACGGCCACCAACTTTTGCTTTGACATGATGTTTCTCCTTTCCTTTTGATATGCCCTTAAAATTATTAAACTACTCTAACATTAGCAATAAAAAAAAAAAGTTTGAAAATAAAAAATGTCGAGGGCAAGGTTGACCAGAAAAAAATATTTTCAAGGAATTATATCGTCATGCATTTATCGGTCTTTTTTTCAAACGTGCTGTAAATATTCATGTCAATGTGGCCAAATATGCAAATCAAAGGGTGGGTGCTTTCGAAGCCCACCACACCCAGTTCAGCCCTGGTTCTCGGGCGATGTATAAAGTCCTGGTAAATACTATGCCGGGAGAAAAATTCATCATCGCACGAAATCGGGATGCCGGGCAATGGCTGGAAAGATGTTATAATTTAAAAGAAAAGAAGGATAAAGGTGAGAGTGAAAAGACTGTGCATTCAGATTCCATATCTACTCATTGATAGAATTTTTTATTGCTGTTGTTTAGAGCAGTTAAAATAACATTGTCTGGAGCAGCGTTTCCCTCAGGAGATTCGTGTGATTGACTACTTGTCAATTTGTCCTGGTCTTAAAAATTTATAACAAATTATATATTAATTTTGTATCTTGTTATGCTCCGCGGTTAATGTAACTCCGCGCGTTAAAGATAATTTTGTTTATCCCTAAAAAATATTTTTGAGATTAATAGTCAATCCGGTCAGGAGCGGAAGTAAATATATTCTTGAGACAGATGGTGACCAAATGACCACCAGAACAAAAAATCCTATAAAAGATTCAAAAGGCAGGAACCGCCGGAGTATCGCTGAGACGGTGGTGAATGTCGGTCTATTCTTCAATATTGTGCTTGCCATAGCAAAAATATCCGCCGGCATAGCCGGCCACAGCAATGCGCTTCTTGCCGATGGCATAAATTCCGTATCGGACGTGATCTATTTCATTGTGGTGAAGATTTTTGTGCGTCTCTCGAGCAAGCCTGCCGATTCAGAACACCCGTATGGTCACCATCAGCTCGAGAGCATTGCCGCCCTGGTCGTCGGCGCATTTGTCATTACAACAGGCATGGCCATATTCTGGGAGTCGATCAATACGGCTTTCGATTTGTTGATGGGGACCATTCAGCCGCGTCCGGTGCGTCTGTTTACTTTGAGTGTGGCATTGATGACAATTATTGCAAAAGTGTTTCTCATGTTGCATGCAGGCAGAATGGGAAAAAAACCGGAAACCTGGCAATCAAGGCTTTGGCCAAAGATCACCGAAACGACATTTTTGCCTCGATTGGTGCCGCTGCCGGTATCCTTTTCAGTTTATTAGGTGCCGCCTGGATCGATCCTGTCGCCGGTGCACTCGTTTCCATCATTATTGCCAAAACAGGTTTTGATATTCTCCGCGAAGCTTCCTCCGATCTCATGGATAATGTGCCCAGCGAAGAAATTGCCGGCAAAACCAAGGAGATTCTTGACCAAATTACAGCGGTCAAGTCACTGGAAGCAGTACATGCTCATCGGTTCGGGCCCTATTTGGTCGTAAATCTTACCATCGGTATCGATGGCAAGCTGAGTGTGGCAGCCGGCGATAAAATTGCCGACAAGGTGGAAAAGGAGCTCATCTGCGGGATCGATTTGGTTCGCAAAGTCTACGTGCA
>JAFGEC010000265.1 GCA_016931775.1 Candidatus Zhuqueibacterota bacterium
GGAATCGAACCCGCATGGAGCAAGCTCCGCTGGATTTTGAGACCAGTGCGCTAACCGACAATACAAATCGCCAGTCATGTTTCCGGTCAGGGCGCCAGCTCAGCGCCGGATACGCTGATCATGTGGATTAATAATAAGAAGCAAAAGTTTGTGGGGACGGTAAATAATCCATAAATATTTTGCTACTTTTTTTGCTACTTTTGTGCCTAAATAGGCCTAAAACAGCCCATTTTGACAAAAAATAAGGCAGTCGGTAACCTGTACTAACTGCCTTAATATATTGTTTTTACGTGTGGGCGATACGGGATTCGAACCTGTGACCTCTGGTATGTGAGACCAGCGCTCTAACCGACTGAGCTAATCGCCCCCTCTTTTTTGTAATTATAAATGTACGAAATGAATTTCTAATACGCAAGAATTTTGTGACCAGGGTATCCCCCAAAATTTTTATTCGGGATCTGTTTTTTTGAATCGTATTTTTTTCTCTTCAGCTAGTAGCAACCGTGCCCCTAAAGGTAACTTATTAGCCTATTTTTTTGTATTTATAAAATTAATAAGGTTGAACTGAAAAAAATAAAGTTTAACAGGCAGTTTTATGTCAATATCGATGACATTATGGCCTGGGAATGTATTTTAAATCCCCCCTGTGCCATTCATCGTCTCCTGTTTTTGTTTTGGAATAACCCCGTTGTATCTGTTAAGAAAAACGGTGATTCCCCCTGCCTTTTTATTACAAAAATTATTGACTATTGTCCGCCAAACAGATATATTGTTATATGAATTTGAAAATTAGATCATCGAACAGCGGAGGTTTTATGGAAAGACCATACCCATCAGTAAAAAGACGGCGAAAAGTAACGGGAATGATATTTGTTCAAATTTCGCTGATATGCTTGTTCGCTGGTTTGTTTTTCGCTTGTGAAAGCAAACCAATGAAACAAAAAAGAGTGCTGATCTATACGAAAAACGGGGAAGGCTATGTGCACGAAAATATCAAATCCAGTATTTTATGTCTGGAGAAAATTTGCGAGGAAAACAACTGGGAGTACCGGACCACGGATGATGCGTCGATATTTACAGCTGTAAAAATCGCCGCCTTTGATGTACTGATCTTTTCCAATACCAACAATGAAACCTTTGACACGGAAGAACAAAAAAAGGTTTTTCAGCAGTACATTCGAAACGGAGGTGGTTTTGCCGGCATTCATTCAGCCTGCGGTTCGGAACGCCGGTGGCCCTGGTTCTGGGCGAATTTGGGCGGCAAGTTTGTCCGGCATCCCAAACTCCAGCCGTTTGACATTAAAATAATCGACCGCAACCATCCCTCAACCTCCCATCTTGGAGAGATATGGCAGTGGGAAGACGAGTGTTATTTTATGAATGAACTGAATCCGCAAATTCATGTACTGATTGCCGTCGATCTTGGAACGATTGAGGATAATGAAAAGGAAAAATATCCCGGACGGATTTTCGGGGATTATTTTCCGCTGGCCTGGTGCCAGGAATTTGACGGCGGCCGCCAGTGGTATACCGCTCTCGGTCACAAAAACGAACATTATCTGGACGATAACTTTATCAAACATCTGACCGGCGGCATCCGGTGGGCCATGAGAAAATAAATCACTTCACCAATTCAAACAGGATGGACAACCATGAGACGAAGAACATTTGTGAAAAAGGCAATAGCGGCGGCGGGGATAGCGGGTTTTCCGGCGATTGTACCTTCAAAGATATTTGCCGAAACGGCTCCGAATGAAAAGATCAATATCGCGCAGGTCGGCTGCGGCCGGATTGCGCTCGATCACGATCTGCCGGAAACCATTAAACATGATATGTGCCGGATCGTGGCTGTTGCTGACCTGGACATGGACCGCGCTTTGAACGGAAAAAAATGGATCGAGGATTTTTACAGGGAAAAAACCGGTAAAAGCGGCTATGTCGATGTCAGGGTCTATCAGGACTATCGCGAAATGCTCCAGGACAAAAGCATCGACGCCGTCATCATCTCCACACCGGACCACTGGCACGCCCAACCCGCCATCGAGGCGGCCCTGGCGGGCAAGGATATCTATCTGCAGAAACCCGCGTCTTTGACCATTGAAGAAGGCCGGCAAATGAGCGATGTGGTCCGGGAAAAAGACCGGATTTTTCAGGTCGGCAGCCAGCAGCGCTCACTGGATCCATGGCCGCAGTTCAGGATGGTATGCGAGCTGGTCCGCAATGGCGCCGTCGGTGATCTCAAACATATCGATGTCGGTCTGGGAACGGATCCGGCGGGTGAGTTCTGGCCGGAGATGCGTATCCCGGAAAATCTGGATTACGATATGTGGCTGGGTTCGACGCCGAAGATTTACTATACGGAAAAACGGGTCCACCCTCAGAAAGATTTTTCCCGTCCCGGCTGGCTTCGCGTACGCCAGTTCGGCGCCGGCATGATTACCGGCTGGGGTGCCCATCATATCGACACCGCCCACTGGGGCATGGGTGCCGAGTTGACCGGCCCCATTGAAATCGAGGGTATCAATGCCGAATTTCCCACTTCGGGATTATGGAACGTGCACGGTAATTTTGAAGTGCATGCCGGGTATGCCAGCGGTGTTACCATGAACATCAGCAGCAAACACACCAATGGTGTGCGGTTTAAAGGTACAGATGGTTGGGTATTTGTCTCGCGAGGCGATGCCCGGGTTACCGAGACTGATCCGGTCGCCAACGATCCGGATAACGAGGCGCTCAAAGTCAGCGATCCGAAAATACTAAAAACAAAAATCGGCCCGAATGATATTCACCTGTATAAAAGCCCGGAGCAGCACCTGAACTGGCTCAACTGCATCCGCAGCCGCAAACAGCCGGTGGCACCGGTCGAGGTCGCCCACCGCTCCTGCAGTGCGTGCCTGCTTTTTGATATCGCTATGAAAGTGCCCGGCAAGCTGGTTTGGGATCCGGACAGGGAGCAATTCATCGGCAATACCGAAGCGAACAAACGGCTTTCCCGGACCCAGCGGTATCCGTATGGGACCAATTATATTCAAAACAAAAAAGCCAGCGTAGAAGCGGGATGAAAGTGAAACCTCAGTTACGGGCTTACCATGTCCCACATTTTTTACTGGACACGGATACATTTTTTTACTATATTGTGTAAGTGAACGTCTGCAATCAAATATTTAC
>JAFGEC010000266.1 GCA_016931775.1 Candidatus Zhuqueibacterota bacterium
CAAATTGATCGTCAATATTGATGAGGGCAAGGAAACGATCAGCCGGCACATTTACGGACATTTTTCAGAGCATCTGGGCCATTGTATTTATGGCGGATATTGGGTCGGTGAAGACTCGGATATTCCAAACACGCGGGGAATCAGGAATGATGTGGTTGAAGCGCTGAAAAAAACACAAATACCCAACCTTCGCTGGCCCGGCGGATGTTTTGCTGATGAATACCACTGGAGGGATGGTATCGGGCCGCGTAGCGAACGTCCCAAAATGATTAATACACATTGGGGCGGTGTAACCGAAGACAACAGTTTTGGAACGCATGAATTCCTGGATTTATGCGAACAATTGGGTACCGAACCTTATATATGCGGAAATGTTGGAAGCGGCACCGTGGAAGAGATGTCGAAATGGGTTGAATATATAAATTTTGACGGCATCAGCCCAATGGCCAATGAACGGAGAAAAAACGGACGGGAAAAAGCCTGGAATGTAAAATATTGGGCGGTCGGAAACGAAAACTGGGGTTGCGGCGGCAATATGACACCCGAGTTTTACGCCGATCAATACCGGCGCTATGCGACTTTTTGCAGAAGCTATGGCGGCAACTGGTTATTAAAGGTTGCCGGAGGGGCAAACAGTGAAGATAAAAATTGGACGGAAGTTTTAATGAAAAATATTCCCCGCCGGCAAATGTGGGGTCTTTCATTACATTATTATACATGCGACTGGAACAACAAAGGCTCCGCCACCCAATTTGACGAAAAAGCATACTTTGATGTGTTGAAACGGTCCTTAAGAATCCCAAAAGCAATCGACGAACATATGGCCATTATGGATAAATACGATCCCGAAAAAAGAGTCGCGCTGGTTGTCGATGAATGGGGGACATGGTATGACGTCGAACCCGGAACAAATCCGGGCTTTTTGTTCCAGCAGAATTCGATTCGCGACGCGCTTGTGGCTGGTATTCACTTGAATGAATTCAACAATAGATGTGACCGTATTAAAATGGCCAATATCGCCCAGACAGTCAATGTACTGCAAGCGCTGATTTTTACCAAAGACGAAAAAATGGTTTTAACACCGACATATCATGTTTTCGATATGTACAAAGTTCATCACGATGCCACATTGCTGCCGGTTGAATTGCAGTGCGGAGACTATATGCTGGGAGACGAAAAACTCCCGGCTTTAAACGCCTCAGCTTCGCAAGATAAAGCAGGCAAGATCCACTTATCTGTCTGCAATTTGGATCCCAATCATCCGGCTGTGCTTGAATGTGAATTAAAAGGCACAAAAGCGAAAAAAGTAACCGGTCTTGTACTAACAGCGCCGGAAATCAATTCACACAATACTTTTGAGAATCCGGATGCCGTGAAGCCGCAGCCTTTTAAGGAGGCAAGTCTGAAAGGCGAAAAGCTGAGCGCCACACTTCCTGCAAAGTCAGTTGTGGTACTGGAAATCGAGTGAAATCCGGAAATTTCCAGGTTGTAAAAAACAACACCCGATTTTTTGCCACAGGTGTGTTAAATCGTATCACCGAAAATACGAAATAATCAGACAAGATGGCCGGTTGCAGATTTATCCGCCGGACGGGCAAAGCGCGTCCGGCGGAATCGCAGCGCTCCGTATGTGTCGCAATTCGGACTCGCCCACAGAAGCTGAGGGAAACACAGGACAAACACTGACCAATTACGGAGGTATTTTTGTCCGAATCCAGAAATCAAACGCGGACAGAACTTTCAAAAGGTAAAAGATGGTTTTTTTTCATTCTCAGAACGGTCGTTTTTCCGGCGTCCATATTATTGCTTTTCGAATTCAGTTTGAATATCTTTGGATATGGGTACCCACCACGTTTTTTTATCCGGCAACAAATTGAAGGGCATCTTGTCTATACGGATAATATAAAATTCAGCCGGCGATTCTTCCCGCCCGAACTGGCGCGCCCATCGTCCCGTTTATCCGTACCTGCTGAGAAACCATCTGAAACCACCAGGATTTTTGTACTCGGCGGATCCGCTGCTATGGGAGATCCGGACTTTTCTTTTGGATTTTGCCGCATGCTCGAAAAGATGCTGCGGTTTCAATATCCAGAGGAACAATTTCAGGTAATCAATTGTGCCGTTACCGCCATCAACAGCAATGTCGTCCTCCCTATCGCCAGGGATTGCGCCAAACTCCGGCCCGATGTGTTTATCATATACCTCGGAAATAATGAAGTGATCGGCCCTTATGGTCCCGGCACCGTGTTTGCGCCGTTTTTATCCCGTCTGTGGTTCATCCGTACGAGTATTTTTATAAATTCAACAAAAATCGGACAATTGGCAGGCCACCTAAGACGACGATTGGAAAGCGACAAAGATAAAATACGGGCCTGGGGCGGATTGGATATGTTTGTGAAAAACCAATTGCCTTATAATGATCGGCGCTTGGCGGCGGTATACGATCATTTTTATGAAAACCTTATGGATATATGCAAGGCCGGACACCGATCCGGTGCCAAGGTTTTTCTCTCCACAATCCCTACCAATTTAAAAAATTGCGCCCCTTTTGGTTCATTGCACCGCCAGGATCTGCCTCTGGAATTGAACAACGACTGGAACCGTTATTACAACGCCGGTATCCAGCTGGAGTTTTCACAACAATTCGCGAATGCTATCGAAGCGTATATACAGTCAGCCGACATCGATAATGAATTCGCCGATTTACACTATCGCTTGGCCCGCTGCTACTGGTCGATCGGCGCATATAATGACGCACTTGAACACTTTAAAAAAGCCCGCGACCTGGATGTTTTAAGATTCCGTGCGGACACCCGCATCAATGAGATCATCAGGGAAATTGCAGAGAATAATACAACCGGCGGCGTTTACCTTTTGGACGCGGAGAGAGCCTTTCAGCAGAAAAGCCCGCACGGGATCCCGGGCGGGAACCTCTTTTACGATCATGTTCACATGAATTTCGAGGGCAACTATCTTCTAGCCCGCCTGGCCGAAGCACAAATAATAAAGATATACGGAATAAATGGTCAACGGCAGGAACTTTCCGAACCGGAATGTGCGGCACGTTTGGTATTTACACCATGGGACAGACATCGCATTTTTCGCGAACTCCTCGGCCGGTTTAACTCCCCCCCTTTCACGAATCAGCTGGATTTTGAAGAATCCGTTAAAGCTTGGCAAGCAAAACTGGATACCATACGGGCATCCCTTCAACCGGACAACTTGACGGAAGCGATAGAAACCTATCGCTATAACATCAACCGTGATAAAGGGGACTGGGTTCTGCGGAACAACTTTGGTTTGTTGCTTCTCGAGACCGGCCGCGACCCGGCTTGTGCGGCAGAACAGTTTCTCTCTGTCCTGCGCCTGTTCCCCTACGATTATTTGACCTATAATAATCTGGGACTGGCGCTCTGCAAGCTGGGGAAATTCGAGGAAGCGATTCCTCATTTCCAGGCAGCACTGTCAAACAAACCGGATTACCTCGATGCACGCAATAATATGGCGGGAGCACTGAGTCAATTGGGAAGGAGCGAGGAAGCAATTGTCCTGCTGCAAGAGTCCCTGCGGATTTGCCCCGACAATCCGAACCTGTACAACAATCTTGGGGCCGAGTATTTAAAATGTGGGGAAATCGAGCAGGCTGTTGTCCACCTGAAAAAGGCGCTGCAGCTCAATCCCGAATCGGCAAGTGCGAAGAACAATCCGAAATATGCCCTGTCACGGCTGCAGGACAGGGAAAAATTTTCGGGTGGATCACAACAGGAAAAATAATCGAGACTTTTAATTTATGTGGAAATTTTAGAGGAAAAAATGCAAAGAAAAAATAACTTTTGGTTTTTTCAATTTCGGTGTTGTACATTCAGCATTATTTTAGGCTTTCTTACTGAAATTGGCACTCGGTTCAAATTTTTCATTTATGTGATGTTTCTTGTGCTGTTTGCCCAAAATTGTAAAGTGCATGCTCAAGCCGGGGACATACGGGCCCACGATCCGGTTATCATGAAACAGGACAGCATGTATTATATCTTTTGTACGGGCAGAGGGATTTCAATCAAACGGTCCAAAGATCTTAACAACTGGGAGAACATCGGGCGGGTATTTCAAGAGCCGCCGGAATGGGCGGAAAAGGCCGTATCGGGATTCAGAGGGCATATATGGGCTCCGGATATCTTTTATGCGGATGGTACCTACTATCTATATTACTCCGTTTCCAGTTTCGGAAAAAACACATCCTGTATCGGTGTTGCGACAAATAAAACACTGCATCCGGACGATCCGGACTATTTATGGGTCGATCACGGAAAAGTGATAGAATCCGTACCAAACCGTGATAACTGGAATGCCATCGATCCGAATATCATCAGAGACGAGAATGGAGATGTATGGATGAATTTTGGTTCGTTCTGGGACGGTATAAAGCTTGTCAAACTCGATTCGACGCTGTGGAAAATAAAACGCGATCCCCAGGAATGGTATTCTCTTGCCAGACGGACCCGTTCACCGGAGATTGCCGACGATCAGCCGGGTGATGGAGCAATCGAGGCACCGTTTATCGTTCGAAAAAACGGCTATTTTTATCTGTTTGTTTCTATTGATTATTGCTGCCGCGGTTTAAAAAGCAATTATAAAATTGTGGTAGGAAGGTCCCCAAAGGTTATGGGACCGTACGTCGATCGTGATGGGAAATCCATGCTTGAGGGCGGCGGGAACATATTGCTTGCTGGCGACGAGCGCTGGGCAGGCCAGGGACATAACGCCGTTCTTCTGGATGCAGAGGGCGATTGGCTTGTTTTTCATGGCTACGATATAAAAAATAATGGTCAAAGTGTGCTGGTCATCAGGCACCTGGATTGGACCGGGGACGGCTGGCCCGTCGCCGGTGAACAGATCGAAAGCCGATAACCGGCCTTAATAACAGCTTTTAAGGAAAAAATATTTGCAATGAAAAAAGGTGACAAAGACTGGCGGAAATTAGCATTCGCGTTTTATGCTCTCGCGCATAACGACCGGAAGGATTTCGACGAGTTGGAACAAAGTCTTAAAGACACAGAGGCCGGTAGATTGTGTTCGGAATATATAAAATCAAAGGACAGCCGATTGCTCGA
>JAFGEC010000267.1 GCA_016931775.1 Candidatus Zhuqueibacterota bacterium
AGCCGGTAAACGTGCCGATAGTCTGACTCACGTTGCTTTTCAATGAACAATGACCAGTGAACAATGATCAAATCTCGATCGTTGGTTATTGGTCACTGCTCATAGATCATTGTTCATTGAATATCCCCGTTTTCATCAATAACCACACGTGTATTGCCCAGGTGGTCGTGGATATAATAGTGAAATTCGCCGGAGAACAGGGGCGTGATATTAAATATAACCGCAAGTAAGAAAATTGCAAGGAATTAATACTTGTTTAAACATTTTTTAAAATCAGATTGTTAAACATATGCGGAGCGCATCATCAACTGATTAGAAAAGAATATATATATAATAATCAAGGCGGATTTTATTCATCGGTATAGTTTAACCTTCCCCATTATTTCTAAAAACAATACTACTAAAATTATTAATGCTAAAATTAAATTAGCTATTATCCTCAAAACGGTATGTAAATCGCGATCTGCGAATTTTATTTTTGTTTTTAAATCAAAATACAGAATTGTGACCACTATTAAAAAAAATGGTAAAGTTATTGGAATATTCAAGGAAACACAAAATGCCGCATATACGGGGTAATATTTATCAATTAATTGTTTAAACATCATTATTGATCATATTCATTCTATTTTTCATTTATTAATTCTTTCTCTGAATCTGAAAATTCTTTTCTGCCCAGAGGCTTATAAAACTATTTAAAAGCAATTGGGCTTTTTGGATTGTGACATCAAATCTTTGCGATACAAATCCCCTTGTTTTAACTAATCCCAACTTTTGGGCCAGTGGGCCAGAGAATTTATATCCTTTTGCACCTTCTGAGACAAATTGTTTTCCTATTGCCTGAAGACCAACGTGTGTAAGTGCTTGTGCAGTCGCATTTCCAAGAGTTTTTCCAAATTTTTCACCTGTACTATAACCAAATGATCATGAAACACCTCGGCAGTTTGCGGCCCAGGGCATAGATATATTCGTATTCGACGTCGTTGTTTTCATCATATTCCGCCAACACCTGGCCGCCGCTGCGGAAATAATAAGTATCGCTTGAGTTCGAGGTCTTTTTTGTGCGGAAACCGTGGTCGTCGTAACGGTAATTGTCCGTCAGTTCGTACGGGTATCGTGTACGTCCGGAGATTATTGAAAACATCATAATTATAGGTCACGACCGTCGATGATTCCTGGCTCTGCGTACACCGGCCCGTTAAATCAAACTGATAATCGATGGTTTTTGTTTGACCGCCATCCTGGTACTGAAATTCCGTCAGCTGGTTGTTGTCATTTTCAAAGGCAGAGCGAGGATATCCGGATATCGGGGATTTACGGTTGCCGTTATCGTCATAATAATAACTGCGTTCCTGCACGCCGTTGTGCTTGAAAGCGGTCAACCGGTTATAACTGTCGTAGCTGTACTCCATGGAATCCGCGCTATAGTTGCCATAAGCATACAACTGTTTTTGCAGATTACCCGTATCGCCATACTCTTTGTTATGGATATTGAACAGATTTTCCCCACCCTTTTTATATTCCCGCCGCACCAGCCAGCCGCGGTCAGTATCGTATTCGTTCAGTTCATAGACATGATCACCATCCTTTTCAATCGCCAGTGAATCCGGCCGGCAGGGCAAACCGGCCTTTACCGTTTAAAGAGCGAAACAGAACACCCCGGTTGCCGTGATATTCAAACTTTCGGCCCTTTTCCGGGTCATTTTCCGTAATCGAATGCCCCTCTGCAAATGCTTCGACATTCTCATTGAACCGTATTGAATTTTCGATAGCGAGCAAAGTGGTTTCCTCGCTCATTCCCAATTGAACAGGTGCCGGCAAACCGTCACGGCCGGCCTGGCTGAGAATAAAATTTTCCTTCATACCGGAGTATGTTGTCGAATATTCCAGGTTCATTCCCGTAAACACATTCTGATACAGAACACGGTTATTTTCGGCAATGCCATTTACCAATGCGGATCAATATTTAAAGAAATTCAAGTCTGTTTTTTATCGTTTCTTTTGAATTTTGTTGTAATAATCGAAGAATTCTGTGTAATGTTTCTCCGGCTGATCTCTGTTTGGAAACAGGGAATTATCATTTGTCATTTCACCCCGCCAGGGGCGGCTGAAAATGGTTTCGCGAAACGACAACAATGATATTGACTTACAGGATCAATTTGTCAGGTTCTTGATGTAAAAATACCGCCACGCGGCCGGAGTCGCCCGGGATGGGTTCCCAGGCACCATGTGGATGTCTGGCTAAACGGGTTTTTACTGCCTCGAGCCTGGGAACCAGATATAAATTCAAAATATAGAAATGTATATAATAGCTATGTACCAGATGAGATATCTTTTCCCATTCCGGGACGCAGAGCGTCAACACGCCGGGGTCCACGCACCATGTTAGAATTGTGAACAATACCCGCACACTCTACTCGAGCTCGGATACCAGTTCGGCAGTTCATCACACAAACTTTTCCCGCTTTTGCAACAAAAACAATCCCGCAAGCAATGCCAGAATCGTCCCCACAAACAGATAAATACGGTTGTTCATAGTAATCGTGGCCCATATCATCGTATTCATATCACTCGGTACATGGTAAGGATTGAGAAATATGTTCCATTTGCTCTCCTCCAGAAAATCACTGCTGATCCAGAAAGCCAGTCCGATAATAACCATTATTGTCGCCGTTCCATATGCATTCCGTACCAATGTGGAAAACATAAAACAGAGCGTGCCCATAAAAAGCACCGGAAATAAAAGTTGAAGGGCCATATTCACAACTGGAAAACTGGTCAAAGAAACATAACTGAGCGTGCTGTAAAACAATAGTATGAGAAAAACCACAATATAAACCAGCAACAGTCTGACCAGGTAAACCTTGTACCGGTAATTGGGTATACCGAAAATAATCTCGATCATTCGCGCGTCCACGTCGTTCTGTATCCCAAACACAGTGGGATAAAAAATCAAAAGTAATCCGGGAAAAATGAGTAAATAATAGACCGATGTCTCCGTCGGATTAGAATCGGAATCAAACAGCATGATCAACATCACGCCGACGAACACCAGAAAAGAGATGACGAGAAAATAAATAAATTTATGTGCAAAAATAATTTTAAGATTATTACGAAATACATCGCGCACTAGACGGATAAAATTTTTCATTTTTTCTTTCATACAACCTGCCTGCGCTCGTGGCCGAGCAGCCATAAATAAGCATCTTCCAATGACGGATTTATTGACACTGCAGAATCCAGCGGTTTATGTTCGGATAAAATACGTATTCTGATATTTTCCTGCACACGCATATGGTGAGTTATCCGCAATCGATCTCGCAGCTGTTCGAATTCCCGGGGCGGCACCAAAGCTTCCCATACCACACCCTTTGCCAAATTCGCCATTTTATTGGTGTCACCCACATATTTAAGATTACCGCGGTTAAGCACGGCAACCAGGTTGCAGGAGCTTGAAATATCCTCGATGATATGGGTTGAAAAGATAACGATCCTGTCACGGCTTAATTCCACTAGCAGGTTACGGAATCTTATTCGCTCCCGTGGATCCAGGCCGGCGGTCGGTTCATCGACGACAAGTATGCGCGGCAAGTGCAACAGCGTCTGGGCAATACCGATTCGCTGCTTCATACCACCGGAAAACGAACCGATCTTTTTGTCGCGGTGTTCAAGCATATGCACGCCCTTCAGCACATCCGTAATACGCTGCTCACGGATATCATTATCCAGAATATTTTTCAGAATCGCCTGATTATTTAAAAATTCATATGCGGTCATGTTTTCATACATGCCGAATTCCTGCGGAAGATATCCGATCAAACCCTGCAGTTCTTCGCGTTTTTCCTGAATGTCAATACCGTTAATCCAAATTTTACCTCGGGACTGTTCCAGCACGCCGCATATGATACGCATAAGTGTTGTTTTGCCGGCGCCGTTGGGTCCGAGCAAACCGAACATGCCGCTCTCGATTTGCAGTGAAACGCCGTTGAGCGCCCGGAACGGCGTCTTGCGTTTTCCAACGATTGGGATGACCTGCACGAAACGGTAAAAAAATCGGCGCAAACCCGCCATCCGTCCAGTAATCCGGGCAATATTGACTTTTTGCGAATGTAGACGCTCTGATGTTGTATATATCACCAGAAGAATGTACCAGACAATGCCGATAAAAATCAGCAATACCGGATTCTTCCACTTGAAATAAAACAGCACCAGATTAAAGAACGGAAACCACCATTTGAACAATTTGTGAAAAAGCATGGAACGGTTGCCGAACATTGTATTAATCAAATACAATCCAAAGAAATATAAAATATGAATAAAAACAAAAACCCAGAAAAAGAGTCTGATATAAAAATAAATAAAATACACCAGGAAACCGAGTAACGGTACAGCCCACAGGATAAAATCAAGAGTTATACCTTCTCTTTTCTTTTCATCCTGATTTTCCTTGGTCCTGCTGCTCTTTTTCCAGTCCCGTTTGAACCGGCTGTCGCCGTCATATATTTTTACCAGCCGCTGGACGACAATGTGCAGTTGCTCGTTCCGTTTGATGTATTCCTCACCAGCCTGGCGCAAAGTCACCATGATGAAATAAGCAGCTGCCGGGATGAGCAATAACGATAAAATAATATCCAGAATTCGCATCACCAGGCTGTCCACGTAAAAATAAATCAACGCCCAGCTACCCAACAACAAAAGCAGCAGTAACAGTTTGACTTTCCAATCCAGGTTACGCAGCCATTGCAACGAACTGTTCATTCCCGAATACACCGTAGGAATAATCACTAGCGTAAACAGTGTACTGAGAGCAAGTCCACCGATCACGGTAATGGCGAACGGCGCGCCGATACGTGAGACATATTCCTCATTGCCCATGGCGAGCGGTATCATGGCCACAATTGTAGTAATTGCGGTAATCAGGATAGGACGCACACGCGCCTGGCCGGCGGCCATAATAGCCCTGGGGGTGCTGTATCCGCGTTTTTGTAATATTCGAGTGTAATCGATAAAAATAATGCCATTATTCACAACAATTCCCTGAAGGATTAAAAATCCCATCAAAGAATTGGCATTTAGAATGGAATTACCCGTCAGTACCAATCCCCATAACGCTCCGACGGATGCGAGGGGAATAGTAAAAAGCATAACGACCGGGGTAGTGAGTGATTCAAAAACAGAGGCCAGAATCATATATATGAGTAAAAATGCCGTCCCGATGAGCAAATAAAAATCTTCCAATTCGCTTTCCTGGTGCACCACTTCAACAGCCACACCCCGGGGTAACTGCAGGTTAGCAACAATCTGCTCCACTTCCATCCTGGCCGATTCCAGTAAATCTTTGGATGCCAAAACTTCCTCAACAAACCGGTAAGATACTTCAATTTGCTTTTCCTGATTGATACGCCGTATTCCGGAGGAACCAAAGGAAAAAACGATTTGTGCAATATCCTGCAACTCGTGCAAATCACCGGTATCCGACGGGATATCCAAACGGCGCAGATCATCTATGGTCTTGTCCTCTTGAACTTCCTCCCTTATAACGATATCGTACTCGTTAACACCCTGCTTAAATGTCAGGTTGGCATTGATTTCGGATTGAAAACCGCGCAATTCGGAAGAAATTCGGTTGGGCGATACATCATAGTGGTTCAGTATTTCGTGATCAAAAAGTAAATGGACTTCCGGGCGGTTATCGGAAATATTAACACTCGTATTACTGACGGATGATAGATCCTCCATATAATATTCGATATCGTCGGAAACAGCTTCCATAACTGCAAAATCCGTACCTTTTATGACAATTCGTTCCGTTTGCCGGCCGATGCCCAGCATCCTTTCCATGGAAGACATGCCACGCCCTAGACCGCCGCCGCCACCGCCGCCGCCACGGTATCGTTGGCTGGAACTCGGTTGATCGAAACTGATGTCCGCTACATCATCATAACGATCCACCCGGCGCTCGATGATGTTCTTTATTTCAGGGATTGTCTTACGATTGAAATCATAATATTCTTCTTTCAGCTCGATGGAAAGAACGGCTTCTTCATCGTAAATTTGGCTTGTTAAATTAAGTATTTCTTCAACGCTCTGAAGCTCCTCCTCCAGGTTAGCGACGAGCTGATCGGTCGTTTCGAGTACAGCGCCTTTGGGCATGGTGACGTAGAGATTGAATTCTCGGTTTTCCACTTCTTCGGATACTTCGCGGCTGGTCGCCAGAGCGATAAAGAGGGTCACAAAGAATAACAAAAGCACGGTAACGGTCGTACGCGCCGGCTTGCGCAAAGACGTTTTCAAAACCAGGTTGTACAACTGAACCAGTCTGTTTTTTTGCGAAACCGTCCTGAATATTTGGGATGTTTTGGTTTTTGTGCGCGATAAAATCCAATAGGTCATCATGGGAATAAGCAGGACGGCGACCAGCAGCGAAATCAGTAATGTCGTTATAATTGAGACGCTGATGTGTTTTCCTAAAATTTGAACAATATAATTTGTTGCAAATACAAACGGCAAAAACACCGCAACAGTGGTCAAGGTGGAGGCAAAGATGGAACGCCATACCTCACGGCTGCCCTGCAGGACCGAGCCCTCTGCATCCCGGCGTTTGGACATATGACGGTAAATATTTTCCAAAACCACAACACTGTTATCCACCAGCATGCCCACCGCAAGCACAATACCCACCAGCGTAAAGGAATTGATCGTAATATCAAAATAATAAAAAAGGTTAAACGCCGTAATGATCGATACGGGTATTGCCAGGGCGATAATCAAAACCAGTTTCAAATTTTTAAGGAACAGCCATAAGACGAACACAGCCAGCAGACTGCCGATTATAGCCAATTCGATAATCATATCGATGTTCGTTTCGATACTTTCAGCCGAATTATACTGAATCACAATTTCGATATCGGAAGGCGCCAGTTTTTTATTGAGCTGGGCGATAACCTGTTGAGTCTTACGTGAAAGATCGATAAGATTGACCATATTGTCGCGCACCAGGTTAATGGTAACCGCTTCTTTACCGTTAATACGGCTGAGCGAAGTGGGTTCCTTAATACCGAAATGAATTGTCGCAACATCCTTCAAACGAATGGGTCCCGCCCGGTTGACGACAATATTTTCCAGATCGCTTACGGCGCTATATTCGGCGACGATATTGACAAAGTACTTTTTCGAGTTACCCGTGGCATGACCGACAAAGGTGCGGTACTGGCTGTTGCCGGCGATCATTTGCTGAATTTGCGCCGGGGTCACGTTATATGCGCGGCAGGCCTCCGAATTGAGAATAATTTCAATCGATTGCTCCCGTCCGCCGAAAACTTCCGCGTTGGCCATACCATCAATATTTAAAAGTTCGTCGGTTACTTCTTCATCCACAATCTGGCGTACACGATCCACTCCTCCACTGCCCCGAACCTGCAGGTTCATAAACGCATTGGCCAATTGGTCCGTATCTACTTTAATCACGGATACTCTGAAATCGTCCTGCAATGAAGAACTGATGGCATTCACTTTTTCTTCAAGACGCAAATAACTATATTTGATGTTGACGTTTTGATTAAAGTAAACATATATCGTGCCCCCGCTTCTATCGGCGAATGATTCGATTTCGCTGATACCGGGCAGAGTCGTGATGGCACCCTCAAGAGGAATAATGGCCTGTTTTTCGACATAATCCGGGTCCACATCCTGTACGCTGCGTGCGTTGACAATAAGAAACGGCAATTCAGCGCTGGGCATAAGTTCCACACCCAGCTGCCGGTACGAGATGATGCCCAGCAGGCATAATCCGATAAACAGCATACTGATTGTGGTTTTTCGATGTATGATAAACTTGCTTAAATTCATTTTGTCAATTTATCCAGTTGCATATATACACAGGGAATAACAATAAGAGTTAAAATGGTTGAGGTCGTCAATCCGCCGATCACTGCAAGGGCCATGGGGGCACGCAAGGCGGCGCCTTCTCCAAAACCAAAAGTAAGAGGCAGTAACGCCAGAATAGTGGTCAAACTGGTCATAATAATCGGCCGGATTCGCTTTTGGCCTGCTTCCAAAATCGCATCTCGTCGTGAAAGGCCGTCGCGTTTTAACTGATTAATGGCATCCACAAGAATAATAGAGTCGTTTACGGCAATACCAACCAGCATGACAATTCCGATATATGCCATAATACTCAGGGATTTCCCCAATAGAAAAAACAGCAGAATCGTTCCCACTACGGCCAAAGGAATGGTTAAAATGATGGTAAACGGATGAATGAGTGATTCAAACTGGGAAGCCAGTACCATGTAAACCAGCAAAAGAGATAAGATAAGCGCAAATTTTAAATTTGTGAATGCTTCTTTTCTTTTCTGCTCTTCGCCGGTCACGGCGAAAGAATATCCCACAGGATAATCCAGCTTGTTCAATCGATTTTTTATTTTCTCCACAACATGGGTAAAGGCCATATCCCCTTTGATATGGGCCATTATTTTGCCGATACGTACCTGATTGCGGCGATGGATTTCCCGCGGGGCCTGTCCGACTCGAATATCCGCCACATCATATAATCTGAATTCCTGATTGCCTGTACGGATCGTCATGTCTTGTAATTCTTTCAGGCTGACTTCGGGAAGCCTGATGGTGATGTCCTTGAGCTCACCGCCTGTTTCCCACTCACCCGCTTCACGGCCGAGCAACCGGTCTTGCAGCTGAGAGCTTATGGCTGAAATATCAACACCCAGAATGCCGGCCCGTAACCTGTCGATGACGACTTCCACTTCGGGCCTCCCTCCTTCCAGTGTGGTTTGCACGTTAAACAATTCGGGCATCAGTTGCATTTGAGACTTTACCTGTTCACTGAGGTCTTGTATGACGTCGTTATCCTCTCCCTTGACCTCGACGACAATGGGTGCCAGATCGGTGCCGAAGGTCTGCTGCAGTTCCGTCTGTTCCTGTACCACTTCGACTTCGGCATCGGAGATTTCACCGATGGTCTTTTGAATGGCCGGAAGGATACCCGCTGAAGGAATTTTATGTTTGCGTGTAAAGGTAATATGCACGGAAGCCGTGTTCTCATCCTCAAATAGTTCGGTTTCCGAACTCGACAGGCCGAGCGAAGGTCCGATACGGGAATACAACAAGAAAATCTGATCGCCAAAAGTTTCCCGCAGAACATTTTCAATATTCACGACTGTCTGTTCGGTGCGATAAAGGTCCGTACCTTCCGCAAGCCGGAGATTAACGGTATAATTATTGGATTGCGTACGCGGGATAAATTCACCGCCGATCGTCGGCAGCAGCAGCAGACTGAGGCCGACGAGTAAAACGGCTCCTGAAATAACATATCTGGATTTATTTAATATCCGGTTCAAAAACCTGCCGTACCCCGAAAACTGAACGGATTTTTTTGTCAATGTCTTGGCACGTAAAAATTTGGCACTGAGAAGCGGAATGACAAGAATCGCAACAACAAGTGAGGAAAGCAGACTAAAGGTCACAGTCCATGCCTGATCCTTGAACAATTCACCTGCTGCGCCGTGCAGAAAAACGATGGGCAAAAAAACCACGATAGTGGTGAGCGTGGATGCCGTGATGGCGCCCCCCACCTGGGAAACACCCAGAACAGCAGCATCCTTGACGGGCAATCCCGTCTCCATTTGCCGGTAAATATTTTCAACCACAATAATGGCATTATCAACCAGCATACCGGCCCCCAGGGCAAGCCCGCCCAGGGTCATGACATTTAAAGTCAGGCCGTTAAAGTACATCAGATTAAAAGTCGCGACTATCGAAATGGGTATGGCCACACTGATGATTGCGGTGACTCCCACCCGCCTGAGAAAAACATAAAGCATTAAAACAGCCAATAAGATGCCGATCAAAGCCGTCTGTTTGACCTCGTTAATGGCACCGGAGATAAATGTCCCCTGGTTACGGACGATGGTAATCTGGTAACCGGGCAGCGAGGCACGCAAACGGTCCAGAGCTTCCATCAATGTTTTGACGGCTTTAACGGTATTAAATCGTGTCTCCTTGTAAACGGCGAGCGCCATACACCTTTTTTGATCGATGCGGACGATATTGTCCGGTTCCTTGTTTTGCCAGTTGATATCCGCCACTTCCTTGAGATAGACCGGTGCACGGACGACCGAATCACCATAAGTAAAGTAATTATAAGTCAATATAATGTTACCGATATCTTCCAGGTCTTGAAATTCACCAACGCCTTTTATGACATAACGCCGTCCCATTTCCGTGATTGAACCGCCCGAGACATTTCGATTATAATTTTGAATTCTCGACGCGATATTTTCGGCCGTCAAATTATGCGCCTTGAGCAGATATTCGTTGGTTTGAATAGCGACTTCTTTTACCTCCTGCCCAAGCAGTTCAACCTCGGCAATACCTTCCAGGCGGATCAATTCGTTTCGGAGATAATTTTCAGCCACCTGCCTCAGATCATCCATATCCTCGATCTGTTGATGAGAAAAGCCGAGAATCATAACGGGGGAAGCATTGGGATCGTGCTGGCTGATGGTTAACTCGTCAATCTCGGTATTTTGAGAATAAGACGTCAATGTTTTTTGCAAATCGAGGAAAGCCTCATCCATATCCGTTTCCCAGGAATATTCTACCGTAACCTGCGCAGCGCCGACCTGGATAATGGATGAAACCTGTAGTACATTTTTCTGGCGAATGGCCAGTGATTCAATATTCTGAACAAACTGGTTTTCAATCTCGGCAGGAGGACGTTCTCCTGTTACAAGTTCGATAAATATCTTTGGATTATTTAAATCAGGGAAAAGATCGACACCGAGTTTTTGAAAAGAAATATAACCCAATAACAGCACTGCCAGTACAATCATCAGAACGGTTATAGGATAAGATACGGCAAATTGAGCTATTTTTTTCATAGCAATTAAAATCCTTCTTGAGGTAAATCAGCTTAATAAATACAAATGTTATTCAGTTGCGGTTACCGGATCACTTTGACCTTGGAGTGGTCCTGCAACGTCTCAAAGCCCTTCACAACCAATCGCTCATCTTCCTTTAATCCGCTGACAACCTCGACTTGTTCCTGGTTTTCGAGTCCGGTCTGTATGATACGTCGCTCGGCGGCACCCCTTTCAACCACATATACCGTTTTACCGCGCCGTTGTGATAGGATAATATCCTTGGGGATAACGATAGCGGTGTCCTTGCGCGCCAGAACAATTGACACATTCACAAACATACCGGGCCTCAGCAGCCATTCCGGATTGTCCACATTAACTGTCGCTTGAAAAGAACGCGTCTGCGGGTCAAGCGCAGGCGAAACCTGGGTGATCGAACCCGATAAAGTATCTTCCGGTAAGGTATAATTCATCACACGGACGGTTTGGCCCGGTTTTACACGGCCAATCTCTTTACCGGGCAAACTGATTTCCAGGTAGAGGCGTTCATAATTCATCAATTCCACAAGCGGCGAGTTGGAGGATATTTTGGTACCTTGCGTATAATAAGGCAAACTCACGATCACTCCGTCAAAAGGTGCCTGTACCTTTAATTTTGACAGTGAAATCAAGGCGTTATCATGTGCGTACTTGGCATCGATGTAATCCCGTTCCGCATTGGTCAACTCTCGCAGAGTAACACCACCCTTTTCGTAAAGGGATTTTTGATTTTCAAATTCCCGTTTGGTAATATCCAGATTGAGTTTAATGGATTCAATCTTGACATTATTTTCTACCTCGGGATTGACCAAGGTGATGATGGTCTGGCCTTTGCGTGCGCGGTCACCAAGTACAAACGGTCTACCGGTAAGCGGATTTGTTCCTAATTCATAATAACCCTCGGATTCCGCTCTGAGAGATGCATCTTTAACCGCCTTAACCGTACCGGTTGTGGTAAAGAATTCTTCGATGGGTTTCCGCTTTACATCTTCGACGGTTACCGGTACGGCGACCTGGCTTTCATATTGTTCATCGTTATTACCGCATGCCATAACAAGCGCAATGCAAGGTATGATAAAAAAAAGCTTTTTCACTCTATTCTCCTCATTATTTGGCGGAATTGTTTATATCTTCAATCTCCGGTAAAACCGGTTCGTTTCTCACAAAATCCCACATGGATTGTACTTTTAAATTCAACAAAGCCAGGCGGTAATCGATTAATGCCTGGGTTAAAGCTATCTTTTGTTCCGATAGCTGGATTTGATACAAATTCAAGTCCATACTGGTTAAATCACCGTTTTTATACTTTTCCAGATTGATATCATATGTCAACTGGGCGTTTTTCACACTCTGACGGGCGATTTCAATTTGTATTTCCAGGTTTTTAATACTGCGAAAAGCTTGGCGGATACCGATAACGATCGTCGTTTTTTCATCCTCTAAATTTAATTCACTCATTTCAACAGAAGCCTCGGAAGCTTTTTTCCGTGCCCTGGATTCGCCCCAGTCGAACAGGGGGATATCAAATGATATAGAAAATCTTTGATTGTATGTAGGTTTTTCATAAACGGATTCAAAATCCTCGTCCGTTCCAATGATACCATAACGCATCTCCAAATCACCGCGAAATTCATTCAGCGCAGCCGTTTGGATCAGACTATTTTTAGCGGATGCGATATCGATTTCCCGCTGGCGCAGCTCTGTTCGTGCACTCAATCCGGTATCCAGGGCTTTTTGCAAATCAATTTCTACAACCTGATAAGAAACATCCGCCACCACATCAATTTCCTCAAATATAGAAATACCCAAAGAACGCTTAAGCTCGTCCTTGGCGTTACTCAGCGTCACCGTACTGTTCTGTACTTTTTGACGGCTTGAAGCCAGATTCAATTCAGCCTGATACAGTTCTTCCAGTGCCGCCAATCCCGCATCCACCTTGTTTTTCATGATCTGGTAGCTCTGTTCCTGATTCGTCAGTTCTTCCAAAGCAATCTGATGGCTGAGGGTCTGGGCATAAACGGTATAAAAGTCCTGCGCCACGCGTGTTTCGATATTCAATTTTTGCAATGTATAGAACATTTCCGAATTTTCAAGATCCAGCAAAAGTTCACGCATGGACAGTTTAATACGATTATAGGTAAAAATTGGTTGCGTATATCTGAGCGCCAGATTGTTACTGAATGACTTGTCCTGCTTGTCCTGGTATTCACTGTAAGAATCACGCCAGCCAAAAGAGTTGACCAGTGAAACGGTGCCGTCCGTCCATACCAAAGGTTGAGAAATGGTAAAGATACTGCTTGAGGCCTTTGATTCGGCGGTATTCCAGGTTGAGAAAAAAGTATTGTACTCCCGGTCCCTGTTATATTCAAACGGCGTCAATCTCAGGCTGAACTGCGATTTAAGCGCCGCTTTTTGTGCGATAAGGGATTGCTGGCTTCGTTCCAACCGTAATTTGGCATCGAGCATATCCGGACTATTGGCCATAGCCAGTTCCAACGCATCATCAAGGTTGAGAGATTTTTGTGCCATGGAGGGAACAGTTATCAGACATAAAAAGAGTATAAAAAGGTATTTCATTTTTTATTCCTTCAAAACAAATCCATTATTTCTTAATCCATTTCACCGCATCGGCCATGACGATCCGTGCGTTACTTTCATCCGACAATTCAATTTTTGTCTGACCGCTGGAAAAATAGTAGGTACCCAGATGGGTCCAGCCTTCCGCTTGTCCTGCGTTCAATACAAAATCCTCTTTGCCGTCATCGTGGTAAATTGAAAAATGAAGCTGATCGACCATTGTTTCCCGTTCACGGCCTCTTCCCCAAGGCATCCGAAGCTCCGGAACGTGAAAATAAACATCATACTGGCCGCTTTC
>JAFGEC010000268.1 GCA_016931775.1 Candidatus Zhuqueibacterota bacterium
AAAAGTTATGCATTTTTATCAAAAAGTCAAGCAGATAATTGTATATATTTAATAATGTTAGGACTTTTTCAGGAAGCCCTAATTACATCCAGATATTTTGCTAACTGAGCCAGACACCAGTCGGCATAATTGTATTCCAATGTGGTGGAAACCGGTCCCCAGACGCGGCCATTTTCGGCATCATCTATAGGAATGTATCCATACCGCAGATATGAAGAAATACCAGGCCGCAGGGGATTGTTCGAGAGTTGCAAGGCAGATTTTTTCATCGCTTCGTAGGCAAGATGGATATCAAATTGATTCACACCTTTTAAAAATGTATCCGTAATAACGGGAATCGCTGGATCACCAACCATAACGTAGGATTCGGATGCGTTGATCTCCCATTTCGGAAGCCAGCCGCTTTCACGGTACATATCGACCATCGACTTGACCATGTCGATCTGACGCTCCGGATAAACGAGTGTCAGCAGCGGGTGGAGTGTTCTATAGGTATCCCAGAGTGAAAAGACGGTGTAACGTTTATAGCCGGAACTGCATAATTTCTTACCCGAGCCCATGGCGGGATATTCACCATTCACGTCACTGAATATATTGGGGTGCATCATACAATGGTAAAGTCCGGTGTAGAAAATGGTTTTTTGTTCGGATCCGCCTGTTACCAAAATTTTCGACAATTCACCATTCCAGGCTGAGAACGCCGATTTCCGAACCGAGTCAAATTCCCAGTCCGGCAGTTCAATATTGAGGTTCAGGCGCGCATTTTGAACACTGACATAGGATATTCCCACTTTGACATATACAGGTTTTTTGTGGTGAGTACGGAAACGGAAAAATCCACCAACATTCGCCCCCCTCAATTCAGTCGATTGACTGATTAAATTTTGTTCCCACAGGCCGTATTCAACTGCCGGTTTGGAAAATTGAGCGACAAAGTAAACTTTTTGTGTGCTTTCACTATTGCAGAAATTTCCGCTTTTACTCCAGCCTTCGATTTCTGATGCCGAGACAATTCGTGCAAATCCGTCACGCTCTCGGTTCCAGGAAAAACGGTGTGAAGCATCGACAACAATATTGGCATCACCATTGTTTTCTGAAAATGTATATTTACTTATGCTGCAGTGCGGCGTTGCCGTCATTTCCGCTTTTATATTAAAAGTTTCCAGGTCGGTTCTATAATAACCGGGAACGGCGATTTGGTTGACAAAAGTGGATTTATACAACGACGTGTCCGTTTGAAGCGGACCTGAATGGGGTACAAGAACAACATTTCCCAACTCAGGACATCCGGTTCCGCTGAGGTGAACGTGTCCGAATCCATAACAATACTTACGGTCACTCAAATAACCGGAGCGGCAGCTGTCGGTTTCCGTATGCGGTCCAATCGTCACCATCCCGAATGGCACTGTTGCTCCCGGGAAGGTATTGCCGCCGTTTGCCGTACCGATAAATGGATTGACATATTTCGCCGGTGTTCTTTCAAGTGCCGAGCAGGCGAATAAAAGGATAATATTAAAAATAAACATCACCTTGTACTTAAAATTTGGTCCAAATAAGAGAATCACGATTTTACATTTCTTCTTCACACATGGTATTATAGGCTTTTAAATAAAGATTTTGTTTCAAAATTGATGCCATGCGCACAATGCGGAACAAACTATTGTTTTATAACAAGCCGCAATTAACGGGCACAAACTTTTCATACTTTCGTTGACTATTGTAATGAATGTGAGCGGCAACGAGTTCTTTTCCCGTTCCTGAATCGCCCTGAATAAGTACGGTCGTATCGGATTGAGCCAACTGTTTTATTTGTAATTTGAGATTTTTTATAAAACCGGAGGCACCAATAATTTTCTTGCCCGATAATATAGACTGAATACTTTGTTGCAGTTTTTTATCGGATTTATGTTTCTGACGTTCGAGATGCCTCTTTTCGCAGGCATTGAATATGCTGAGTACAAAATCCGTCGGCTGATAAATAGCATTTTCAATATCACCGGGATATTTTGTACAATACCAGAAGGCACCTGCTTCCAAAAGTTGATTGGCAAATTCAAAATCTGTATTGTGTATGGTTAATTTAGTAACGACAATGACTTGCAGTGTTGATTCGATTGACTTGATTTTTCGAATGAGATTTTCACCCTTTAACTTGCCGGCGATTTGAAAATCCATGATGATGACGTCATATTTTTCCGGATTTGCTTCAATGAGTTCGACGGCTTTGGATCCATTTGAGGTGATGTCGATGATTTGAATCTGATCACAAAATGGCTCCAAAGTGGAACGAATTCTCCTGACATCAAATTCTTCGTCTTCAATAACAAGCAGCTTAACTTTTCTCTTGATCATAAATTTTTCTTCTTAATTCTGAATAGTCAAAGTGAAACGGCTTCCGTTGAACGGCAAATTCTCGGCATCCAGCAGCCATCCGCATCGTTGTGTAGCTATTTCGTAAGCAATGAAGCAACCGAACCCTGCCGTATTTCGGTCCTGTTTGGTTGTGGTGTTTTCCTGGAATAAAAGTTTCACACCATCCTTGTTTCTCTTCAGCAACTCGGGAGGAATTCCTGGCCCGTCATCAGATATGGTTACGATCGATTGATTCGTATCGGCGGCATACCGTGTTTGTATGGTGATGACGGAGGTCTCTTCAGCGCCATGATCGATAGCATTCTGGACAAGCGGCTCAAATATCTCCCAAATAACAAACTCGTTAATATGAACGATTGGTAATTTATCATCCAGCCGTATATTAAACCGGATGTTTTCCATCGCGGATGAAACACGCTTGAATACATTCTCGATCAAAAAGCAAATAATCGCATTTATATCGCTGTTGAATGCCGGTCCGCGTATTGCATGCAGTGGCTGATTATACCATTTCATATCATAAATAACACGGGAAATAAAATTCGCATATTTGGATATTTTTTCAATAACGGCTATATTTTGCGCAATCGGTATTGTGCGCAGGTCTTCCTTGATGAATCCCATAATTTTTTCCGCTTTATGATGCGTATGATAGATACGCCGTGTAAAAAACGCCTCTTTCTGATGATGCAGGTCTTTAATCAATTGTTTTTTTTGTTCCTGCATTAAAATATTAAACGCTTTGTCACGTTCGTTAATTGAGCGGGTCGAAAGGAAAATAAGCACAGCGAATCCGAAAAGCATGAGTCCGGTAAACAGAAGGCTCAATTTCACATAACCCTGGTTTAAATCTTTAGAGATAAAACTAAAATCAGGCATGATATGCATATATGCGGCACCGACGAGCTCACCCTTGGGCATAAGCGGAACAAAAATGTGAAAAGACTGTTTTTCGTCCAGCACACTGTATATCTGCTCGTCGGCAAAAAAATTTGAATTTTTGCCGAGTGTTTCAATTGCCGTCGAATGATCTAAACTTGAAGCCGGTATGCCTGCGTTGTGATTAAATATATGCGAGTAGAAAACATTTCCGTCATCAATTGCTTTAATTTGGTCATCCACCGATATCAGAATACAGACATCCAGGACGTGTTCCTGAAGGATCGATTGTCCCAGAAGCATATTGAACGCATTGACAAATTTTGTGTTAAAACCATGATCAAATGCCGTATTTTCAACCAAAAGTTCAAAAGAAATGGCGGTCTGATTGGCAAGTTTTTCAGCCGAATCCTGCTGATACCAGTGTTCCGTTTTTGAAACAAAACTCTTGATTGTCATTTGATTGACGATGGATATTGAAAAAAGAAAAGGGATCAAAATCATGAATAAAATCATCAAATGCTTCAACTGAAAATGATGCCGGCCCAAGAAAAACTCGCTATTTTGATCGTTTTTTGCCATATTTTTATTTTATCAAGACTTTATTTTCTTTTAAAAATCTTTCAGATTGTTTGAGGGCTTGAGCAGCCGTTTTTTCATTTTTCATTGCTGCTTGGAGGTAGTAGGCCAGTATATCGGACATTTGTGTATAATCAGGCCGTGCCGGTCGGTATTGTCCACAATCGAGCAATTTTTTTATATACGCAAGTTCGGGATATTTCGTGACAATTGCCGAATCCCGGTATACACTTTTAGCAATCGGAAGATAGTATAATTCTTCGAGTAACAGTGTCTGCATTTCTTTGCTTGTTATGAACTTTATAAATTGAACGGCTTCTTTTTTCTTGTTTGAATGTTTGGAAAGCATTAAATGCCATCCCCCTAACATTGGTGTGTGCGTATGGCCTTCAAAGTGAGGGAAAGTCGCCCTGCCGATGTCCGCCACATTGAACAATCCTTCATTCTGCAGGTCTTTATAAACCCCCGGCCAGCCGCGAAAAAACACGGCATTGTTATCCAGGGCATATTGTGTGACCTGGGACTCTTTCAATTCAAAAACCGTTTTTGGTGTGAGATGATATTTATGAATGACATCGATCATTAACTGCAAGCTTGTTTGTGCTTCTTTCGATGTCAGGGAAATATCATCGGCAATCAGTATGGATCTGTTTTGATTTGCAATCAGCTGCCAAAATTGCAGGACGAGCCCTTCATCGGCCGCTGCGGAAAAAACGTAAAAGGGACGGCCGGCCGAAAAAAGTCTCGATCCGAGTTGAAAAAATTCTTTCCAGGACATGGATTGCTTCAATTTTGCTTCAATATCAGGCCAATCCGGTAATTGCCGAATTAAATCCTTACGGTAATACAGTAAATTGACATCCATGTATAGCGGTATGGTGACAAGATGTGACCGGTAAAATCCTGCGTTTAGCGCAGCAGGGATGATTTGTTCCAATTCGGCGGCTGAATAATATTTTTCCAGCGGCTCACACCATTTCGAAAACCGTGCA
>JAFGEC010000269.1 GCA_016931775.1 Candidatus Zhuqueibacterota bacterium
ACTGATATTATTGTTAATATTTAACTTGAAAAATTGCCGGATATTGCAAAATCGCTTTAATAATATCAAAAGCACGAACTTTTTTTTTCTCTGCGTACCTTTGCGAACTCTGCGTTGAAAACTTTGCCTTACAAACATAAATACCTAGGACAATTTCTCTTCAATCCGTTTCAACACTTTGAATGATTCGACAGCTATTTTCTCGCCTCCCGGCGAAAAATCAAAAACTTCCAGTGACACCCAACCGCAATATTTTATATTTTTCAGGAATTGGAAAGCGTCGACAAATTTAATTGCTCCGTCACCGGTTCCCAGGTATTGCCCGTCCATTTCCTGAACGTGAACGTGATAAATGTTTTTATGATATTTTTTCAACAACTCGACAAACGACTCTTTTTCATCGGCTGTGTTGTGAAAATCAAACATGGTTTGAATGGCGGGATGATTGATTTTTTCGATGATTTCCAAAGCCTCGGCCATGGTATTGACCACATCGGTTTGGGAGGAGTCCAAAGTTTCCAGCAAAATTTTAACCTTTCTTTCCTGAGCGTGGTCGGCAACCGCAGCAAGGCCCTCGGCAAAATATTTTTTTGCCTCATCGACGGAAATATCCAGGGCGTTTCTCTGTTTCGGCGATCCAAAAACCATAACGGTTCCGCCCAGATCACCGCAAAAGTCGATGAGCTCGTTCAAATAAGCAATGGTCTTATCACGCACGGATTTATCGGGTGTGGTAAAATGTAATCCTTTGGGCGGCGGAGCCAGCAGCCAGTGCAGTCCGGCACATTCCAGACCGTTATTTTTCATTGCCGCCACCATATCCTTACGTTTTTGCGCTGAGATTTCACTAACACCATTTTCCACCAGGGTAAAAGCGGCTATTTCCACGCCCGTATATCCGGCTTTGCCGAAAATTTCGCATTGCTGTTCCCAGCTTTTTTCCTGCAGGCTTTCGTTGCACATGGCATAGCGAAAGCCGGTCCACTGGGCGTTTTGGCAGTCATGAGGACAACCGGCGCAATTTTTATCGGCGGCTTGCTGTTCTTTCCGCGTACAGTTTACCGAAAATCCAGCCAACGCACCTACACCGGCGGCTGTGACACCATGGCTAAGGGTTTTCAGAAAATCTCGTCTGTTAAAAGCGGACATTTTTGCTCCTTTCGTGTATTCAACAGGATAATCAAGATATTATGTGCCAATTATACAAAAAAATAATCAAACAAGCAATTGTTCGTTCATGCCGCGCGTCCGAACCGGATGGCGCCGTCGCCGAATTTGTCGCGGATTTTATCCATGGCTGTCGTTAGGGCGGTCATTTTGGCATCCTTCGGCTCGTCGAACAGAGACAGTTGTCTCGGTGCGGGTATCAGGTCTTTTAACCGCAGGGTCATTTTCCGCACCCTTATCCGCCGGCTGACAGCACGCTGTAAAAGCCCCTCAACAACCGGAACCAGCTCCGTTTCACTGTCCGTAGGTGGAACGCGCATCTGGACGATATCGTCTTTGTAATCGGAATAACGGATTTCCAGCACGAGGCGGCCGGCAAACAATCCCTTTTCGCGTAAACTTTTTGCAGCAAGCGCCAACTGACGAAACACAAACCCGCGAATCAAAGAAAAATCGTTACTGTCCTGGGCCAGGGTCTCCACAGTCACCACTTCCGGTGCACGTTTGGGGGGTTGAACGGGCCGGTTATCGATTCCGTGAGCGCGCTGGTGCAGCAACAGGCCAAAGCGGCCGAAAACCATTTGCATATTTTCCGACGATATCACGGCGACCTGGCGCACAATACGAATATTTAAATCCAGCAACTGCTCCCGCACATTATTGCTGACGCCGGGTAAATACCCGACGGCCAGCGGCGCGAGAAACTTTTCCTCGTAGCCGTGGCGGACATCACACAGCCCCAAACGCTCGCGCGCCCGGAAAACAACATCCGATGCCACTTTGCTTACCAGTTTGTTGCCGGCCACACCGGCGTTGGACTCGAGCCGCAATTGCCCCCGGATTTCCCGCTGTATACGCGCCGCCGCATCTTTGATCCGGCCGAACAGACGGCCGGAACCGGTCATATCCAGATAGGCATGACCGAAACGCAGCGGTTCGATAACGGGGGAAAAATGTGACAACACATCCTGCATGGCACGGGTGGCGCGGATATAAAGATCTTCGTTTGGCGGCAGTACGGTTAAATCCGGACAGTTTCTGCGCGCCTGCTGCAGAGGCATGCCGCGGTAAACACCGTTCTGCCGGGCTTCGTGAGAAACGGCAAATACCAGCGACCGGGAAGCGGTTTGAATGGCCACGGCCACCGGCCGGTCCCGCAAACGCGGCTCGAGAACCCGCTCCACTGCAATGTGGAAATCGGCAATATCGATGTGAATAACGGTTCGGTTCATAATCAAAACAACTGTTTATATTTGACAATTCATCGAATAACAAAGTTTGGTTGTTCTGCGTAAAATTTTATCAACATATTAAAGACAACTCACGAAAAGCCAGCGGCACCGGCCGGTGGCTTTTATCCGCTGAAAACGATAAGTTTATTCCGGGTTTGAGACGTCCATACCGTTCGATTGTCGCTGAAAAAGACAAAATAACGCTATCAGGCAGATTGTTTCCTGAACTGCATCACAAAAGCCACCGTCCACACGGTAATAAAAACCGCAAAAGCAGTAATTAAAATCCAGAAACCGGTCATGGACATACGTTCCCGGCCGGAAGCATGAAAAGAAACCGTAAACTGAAATAAAAACATAAAGAACAAAATCATGCCGAATCCGCACCAGAACATATACTCCCGGATCACAGCAATGGTCGTGTCGCGCCGCTCGGGTGCAAGCCAGTAATCGCGATTGGGAAGACTCCACATGGACGTCGGCAGACGCTTCATGGCCGGCGGTAAAACAATAAAAATCAGCAACATGATCAACATGGTCACCCAGTACAGCACCGAAAACGCCCCCTTGGTCATCTGACTGGTGGGGTTTCCATGTCCGTCAAACTGGCTCACCATGACGTTGGGGAGCTGCGGGTAATAGTTAAGCCATTGCAGCACCACGGCCAGCAGCAGCAGTGCCAGGGTCCAAACATGCAAATTTTTCATTTTTCCTCTTTTCTTTGGTTCAGTTTTCTACTAAGATTAAAAGAAAAAAATAAGGTTTTTGGGGGTTCGGTAAACTTGTTAAGTAAAACACCACCATCACCGGTTGGACAGCCCAGCAAGTCGACGCTGCGATTGAGCGTTCCAATCCCCAAATGACGTCAAAATGAATCAACGTCGAAATCCGGTGTATTTTGGTGTTAAGCTGCATTGTCATAAAAGGCCTCGGCGTTGTTTACAAGCTATAATAAATTCTGAAATTAAATTCTTCCTCTGTTCCCAAACAGGTACATTCAGTGTGTTTGGATCTGATTCAATTATTTCAATTGCTTTCGCAAAATAAGACTGAGCTTTTTGGAAATTTAAATCCATGTAATATTTCCTTCCCAAAGTGTATGGTATTTCCCATTTTTTATCATCTTCAAATATATGAAGTATCTTGAGGAGCACATCTTTATCATGTAAAATTTGCTCTGATTCTTTTGGAAGCGCCAAAATATCCTGCAATGCAAAAGTTACAGTTCTTCTGATAGATTTAATAATTTTTTTACTATACTTTGGACTTAAACCAGCTGGTAATGACAGTTGATATTCAGGTCTTACTGTGGGTATTGTTGAAATTATCCCATATGATATTTTTTGAACGGCAGTTGTATAAGGCACTCTGTTGAATACAAATTCTTCCAGTTCATCTTCTTCAGATACGATAAAATCAGATGTTAAAGTTTTAAACTGTTGTGTAGTTACTTTTTCCCGTAACGTTTGGTCAGTAATGTCCACTACAAAAAATTTAAAATTATCACTGTCTTGATTCAATTGATATGGTACCAGAAAAGCAAAGACTGGAATAGGTTGTTTGCTCCAATAATCTAAGTGTTCAGAATCGAACTGGAACGATGCAGTTTTTTCATCTTTCGAGACATTTATGCAACTATCACCCGTCTTAACTTGAATCCAAAAATGTAAAAATGGTTCACCATTTGGTGCAAAAGATTCAAAGTACAAATCGATGCCAATGTCGGTACCCTCTGTAACATGCCTTACAAGACAATGTTTACTCAGAACAAATGAGACTAGATTTACTCCGAAATTGGCTTTGACGAGATTATTTGAAATTTTAGTCATAAAATTTGATCATTTTTTATTAAACACCTTTTTTGCCTCCTCAATTAAAAAATCCAGCCGGCCAGCCTCAGAATCCCGCTCTAGTTCAGCATCCCACTTTTCCAAGTCTCTCTGCAGGGCCAAGGGCGGAGTGAAGACAGTTTTTGTTTTATTCTTTTTAACCAAAAAGCGAAACCACCGCTGATTTCAAAATACGTACCGATTGACAACAACACATTAGACCACAAGATTTTACGGACGACTCCGGCATCTCTTTCATTTTGGCCGTTAACCTTATTTTTTTCTTTCCAACCTTAGTAGCCAATCCGCCACTCCAATTTACCTTATTACCTTATTCTTTTTAGAGTTTTTTGATAATGCTTTACAAACCGTTCGTATTCCTCCTCAAACGTCACCTGTTTATGATGCCCAGGTTGATTGAGTATATACTTACACACTTTGTTAACATCAGATTTTGATACCGAAAAAGCAGATGCCGTTTTTTGCCACGAGAACTTGCCGTTAGAAAGGTTATTTTCATTGATGAAACGTTCACTGCTTTCTTCTATTACATTGGCCAGTTGTTCCTCAGATATTTCGGGAGATATCGACACCAGGAAATGTAAATGATCTGGATTGGCGTAAATTGCGTATAATTTACATAAATTGTTGTTTACGATTCCTGTGATATATTTCTCTATTCTGACACGGTTCTTTTCCGGTATCAATTTTTGCCGGCCCAGTGTGCTGAAAATGAAATGGGTGTAGAGGTTGTTGTATTCGATTTTCATTTTGTCATTTTAATAAGGTAATAAGGTTAAATTCTAGGGTTTTCGTTTTCTACTAAGGTTGAAAGAAAAAAATAAGGTTTTTGGGGGGCAAATAGCCGTATAAAACCAATAAATACAACATGGGTTTTCCCCATACATTGTTGCTATATTTGCTACATTTCTCATTTTAGCTAAACCAATGCTTTTGTGCATGGCTACATTTTTTATTATGTAGTTCAATGTATTTTTAATGTATAATGGTTGCATTTATTTATCTTTTTCAAGGAATTTCATTCTTCTCTCCCAATCAGCATCTCTGTGACAAGAATCTATTTTTTCATCAATATACTTTTTAATAGGAATTAACTCTATTCCTAAGTCGGATTTTTCAACAATTGAAAGTATATATCTCCAGCCTGCAGCTTCAAAATCACCAAGTATTTCATGATCCGACAATGTGCGGCCAGTTTCTATCCACAATATTTTTGAAAATGTATCTCTATCATGATTAAGGGAGATATAACGCAGTAACAAAGCTTCAAATTTCTCCTTTCTTGAACGTCGTACTATATCAACGACAACACTAATTTTTCGTGGGTCTTTGGAATTTTTTGAAACATAGCTCATTAGAAAATAATCAGCTCTTTTCTTTTCTTGGTCCGTTAGATTTCTGAAAAACACATTACAAAAATGTTCAACTATTCCCACAAACGGCTCTTCTTGAATAACAATTTCAAAAACTTTTTCCAATTGTTCTTCAATATTTTCCACCTTCCATATAAATTCCATCGTTCGTCCGTAACCTGAAAATTTTTTTCCTGAGAGTGAACTTTGATTTCGTACAAAGTCTATCAAAAAAGTCGGATCTTTTTTCAATATTGTTACAAAGCCCTCGCCAGAATTATCGAAAACCGGAAAAATTTGACATTGTTGCAAGTAAGCTTCTTTTACAAGTTCAATATCGTCCCCAAGTTTATTGAGATACACACTAAAAATCTCCTCCCATAAATAAATACTTGTTTGGTCTTTATTATTTTTTTGAACTACAATTTTCATAATATTCTCAAACAATGTCGGGCATAATTTTAGATATTTTTTTAACCTATCAATATCGATAATATGTGTTTTTTTTATATTTGTTAAAGCCTCAAGAATTGAACCACAATGCCCCTTATGAATCAATGACTCATCGAGATAATAAAAGAAGTAAAGCGTCCATAGAGCTTTATTACAAAAAAAAGATCGTTCAATTAATTGCCAAATGTTATTGGTTTTTTCTTCTGTCAAAAGATGATTTTGAAATACAATTTTTGGAATGAAATTAATTTCATTATTTTTTTCAATTATGACTTGAAGTAAAAAAATCCCATTTTCAAATTTTTGAGCAGCGTTCGCATCAATTATTAAATCAAGGGAATTGTGGAGACCGTCTTCATTTTTCACTTTGTTTCTGATTTGAACGAATGATTGATAAAACGCTATTATATCTTCTTTACTTTCGAATATAAACGCAGAATGTATCTCTGCTTCTTTTACTTTTCTATAATCGTTATGATCTTTAAAATTATAAATATCTTTATCACGAACCCAATCCCAATCAATTATTAGAAACATTTTATAAGTGGAATTGGTAAATCTTTGTTCAAGATCGTTAAGGCTTGAATGAGATATCGAATTCTGTTTCCACATTTTTATCAGGCTTTGAACATATTGACAATGTTCAAAAGAGTCAACTGTGAAATTTCGATCTATCATATGTATAATATATGGGATATCAAACTCTATGATGTCCTTTGTAACATCTGGAACAATCGTAGAATAACTATTGAAGAATTTAAAAGATTCTTCAGGATTGCTAGGGAAATAAGTATTCAACGTGTCCCATATCCTGGCTCTAAAATCTTGAATAGGTTTTTTATTGGTTGTACTATAGTAATACCATGTATAAGCGTAACCTCTATCAGCTTTGACATGGTAAAATTTAAAAGACATAAAAATTTTCGCAAGTTCATAAAATACCGTAACATATAGTTTATCCGCGTTTTCAAACTTTTGAATTATCAAATCAAAAAGAATTTGTTGTCTTGCAAACCCATTTCTTTCATCTTCACGATCAAAAATCAATATTTCTTTAATTTTTTGAATTAAATCAGGTACATACTCTGGTAGTTTTCTCACATATTCAAAGGCTAATTCCAATGCATCTTTGAGGTCCAAAGAGGATCCCCAAAATTCACAAATTAGTTCTAATATTTGATTTTTATATAAAGCTGTTTTTTCTTCGTATTTTGCATCATATTCGTCTATCATCGTTTCAGGTAAATTTTCAATAATTTCATAAATATACTCAAAAACTTCTGGCTTTAAATAATACCAGAAAACAGTCAAAAATTTATATGCAATATCATGTTCATTTCTAATAGATTTCCAATATTTCTTCAAATCCGGAACAAGTTTTTCCCTTACTTTTTTTGGCCCAAACATGTTGTTTGCCGGAATAACACAATCCTTAAACCTTGATACATTATTTTTAAAATATTTTTCAAGTAAAATACCAAAAGACAAAAGGTCGTCTTTTATAAAAGTTCTAAAGAAAAAATAGGTTGCAAGATTCTGTTCAGGTATTTTTATATACTCAAACTGAATTTCAACTAATTCAAGTTTATTAAGCAAATCTATTGCGTCAATAAACTCAGAATAACCAAGATCAAAATTATCAAGAATCAAAGTTATTATGGTTTTATTCTTATAGGGAAGAGTATGGAAGAAAGAGACAATACCCAAGCATTTAATATTAAAATCATTTGCTAATTCATTTTGGTCATTTATAAAAATTAAAAAATATTTTTCGAACAAACTAAATACATTCGATAATACATATATATTATTCTCCTCTAAAACTAAAAGGGAAGCCATAATTGCCAATTTTGGGTTGCCGTCTGCAATTCTCAAAATCTCTATCTGGTAATTATATTTCAATATTTTGAAAGGCTCTTCTTTTATTATATCTGTTATTTGTTTATCAGTTAATTTATAAAGATCGAGCCGACAAGGATTGTATCCCTGACATAAGACATATAAATCTCTAAATGCGTAATCCCGGACAGTAACAACAATTATTAGGCGACCAGTTCGTATTGTTTTAAAGAATCCTAAAATTTGATTAAATTCACTTATTCTGTTTGCATCATCGATAAAAAGAATGTAGTTTTTTCCCTCATCTAAATACTGATAAAGGTCGTC
>JAFGEC010000270.1 GCA_016931775.1 Candidatus Zhuqueibacterota bacterium
CCCGCGAGGGGGATCGATGATCATCACATCGGGGATTCCGTATTTTTGTATGGTTTGTTCTCTGTCAATCAATAAATCCTTGAGATCACCTTGAAAAAAACGGCAGTTATGAACGTTGTTCAATTGACAGTTTTTTTCCGCGTTTAATATGGCAGAAGGCACCGATTCAAAACCGATAAAATTTTTTGCATATTTTTGTGCATAAATCGAAATGGATCCTGCTCCGCAATACAAATCGTATACATTTTCAATGCCTTTGAATTCAGCAAATTTCAAAACAGTGCTATAAAGCTTCTCGGCGCCTTTGGTATTGGTCTGAAAAAATGATTGGCTTGATATTGCAAAGCGGTAATCGCCCAGTTTTTCTTCGATCGTTGATTCTCCGACCAAACAATACTCCTCTTGGCAATAAGCGGTACTGGCTTTGCTTTTGGTTACGCCCATCAGCAGACTGGATATCGTCGGAAATTTTTTCATCAGTTCGGAGGATATCTGTCCGGCAATCTGTTTATCATAATCCGATGTGATTATATTCACCATCAGATTTTTGTTATTTATACTGTTCCGAATAACTAGAAAACGCCAAAAACCCTTGTGGTCGCGGGTTGAATATGCCGGTTTTAAACTGTTTTGTGCAATGATTCTCACCTGATCAAGAATTTCAACAGCGATAGGATCTATGAGAAGACATTCACGGATATTTATAACTTTTTTATAAAAACCCTTTGCATGAAATCCCAAAAAGCAGTCTTTTTCATCTTTAACAGATTGTTCCATTTCTTCACGAGTGTACCATCGGCTTCGAGAAAAGGAAAACTCCATTTTATTACGGTAAAAGTAAACATCGGGTGAAGGGATAATGGGATTAGATTTAAAATTCGAAATCCCACCAATATGTTCCAACGTCTCATCCACCTGTTTTTGTTTTTCGCTCAACTGCTGTTGATAGTTTAAATTTTGTAGCGCACAACCACCGCATTGGCCAAAATGTTCGCATTTTGGGGAAGTATAGTGAGGTGACTGCTTGATAATTTCGACAATACCGCCTTTTAGAAAGGTTTTTTTATTTTTTAATATTCGGCATTTTACTTTTTGCCCGGGTAAGGCACCATCAATAAAAACAACCATGTTATTGTAACGGGCAAGTCCTGTTCCACCAAACGCCAGTGCCTCAATATCGACGATAATCTCTTCACCCTTGCCAAATTGAATCATGAAAGTGCCCATATTATAAAATTCTGCGTGCGCCGACGAATTGATCTTTGAACGGCGGATCGGATAATTTGGATAATTTAACGCCGTTGCTGGATGATGCGTGTAGAAAAAAGCCGTTTGAAACGTAAAAGCCGACATGTGTTATTTTTCTATTTCCAAACGTATCGAAGAAAACCAGGTCCCCAAAACTTAATTGATCCGGATGTATTTTTTTTCCGCGATGATAGAGCTGCTGTGCACTATGGGGAAGAGTAATATCCGCTGCGTTCTGATATAATGCCACAATTAATCCTGAACAATCGGTTCCCGCCTGTGAAGCACCTCCCCAAACATACGGTGTACCATAGAATTTTCTAATTTGCTCTTTAAAATTATCCACCAAATCAGATTTAAAGATGTTTTCACTTTTTTCGGTTTCGGATACCTGGCGGGGATTCTCTTTTCGTTGGAATTGAGGATTTTCCCGGTAGACAGGCGGGTAAGCGCAACCCAAAAATAATAAAAGTATGGATATCAAGTATTTTTTCATCGATAATCTTTATTTTGAACAATCTATCTTAAAAATAGTTTAATAATTACAAATATTCAAGCAAAAAACATCCGTACGGTTCGGTTTTTAATGACTTGTCTTAGACAACAGCGATATATTTTCAACGAAATGACGTGCAATAAATTTTCAAAAAATAGATATTGTTTTCAGGATGTTCTATGATTTAATAATCTGTTCTTTTACCCCAAAATTGAGTTTTTACTTGACTTTTGACATCATTCAGTTAAATTTAGAATGGTATTTTTAGAACAATCATGTGGACCGGAAAAGTGAAATATTTTTTTATTTTATTATTTTTTGTTATTTGCGGAATTTTGGGATATTTTATTTTACAAAAGAATAACATTTCATCCGGTGAAAAAAATCAAAACGTCGTATATATGTACGATACCGATCCCCAAAATGACGCCTTTATTAAAGGTCGTTTAACACGACAGCAGATGCAGATTTTGGATAAAATTCTTATGTTGGAAAAAAAGCAAAACGGAATGAAATGTGCACCGGCCGATGTAAACCAAATTTCCCGGTATGATAAAGAATTAATTGAAGCCTACCAACGATGGACGAATTGTAAAAATATGCGACGCTCTTATCATCATGTGTTATATCCAAATGAACGTAAAAATCAATAAAAATTTGGTTATGAAAAAGCAAATTTTTCTTTTATATATTTTATGGTCTATGCTTATTTACGCTCAGGAAACAACCTTAACGTTCGAATATATATCCTGTTTTGGACAGAAAGGTGAAAAACCGGGCGAGTTCAGGTTACCTCAGGGGATATCAACTGATATAAATGGGAACGTTTATATTGCCGATACCGGTAACAACAGAATCCAAAAATTTGATGCCATGGGGAACCTGATTTCTTTTATCGGCGGGTTTGGCTGGAGCAGTGAACAGTTTAACCGACCGACCGATATTTATGCAGAAAGAGGATTAAACGTTTTTGTTGCCGACTATGAAAACAATAGAATAGAAATGTATGATAAAGACCTGAATTATATTTCATCTTTTTACTCCAATTCTTCTTTGGATGAAAAACTACAATTTAAATTTCCTAAATCTATTGCTTCCAGCATACATAACGATCTTTTTATTATAGACACGGAAAATACGCGTGTTTTAAAATTGAATTCCAGCAGAGAACCTGAATTTAGTTTTGCTGATTTTGATTGGGGTGAAGGAAATCTCATTGAACCTGAGCAAATTTTTTTAACACGTGATGATCAAATACTGGTGACTGACCGCGGAGACCAGGCAATAAAAGTATATGATTATTATGGAAACTATTTGAATAACATCAGGCAAGAGCTCGTTAATCCATGTGGTATCACAATAAGTGACAATAATGTTATTTATGTTACTGATGTCGAACTCGATAAAATACTTGCCTTTGATATTTCGGGTCGTCGATTAGGCTCATTAGGATCAGCCGGGGAAAAAATAGGGGCTTTTAACAATCCTCATGATATCGCCGTTTATAAAAATCACGTATATATTCTGGATACGGGCAATCATCGCGTTCAGGTTTTTAAAGCGACGATTTTTAAGTAATAGTATATGAGCAAGTGGAAAAAATGAAAATGTCGGGTAAAAAAGTACTAGGAAAGACGTGATAAGGTGGATTTCGATAATCGGAATTCTGGTTATTGGCACAATAAAACTTTGGGCACAAACCAGCGGAAAAATTGAATCCATCCAATTATTCGAAAAAGAAATTGTATTGCAGGGAGAGGATCGTAAGGGTCCATATCAGCTGCCTGATAGTTTAATCATCCAAAATACGGATACAATTTTACTCAACGGTCGGAAAATGACAAAAGAAGAATATCTTTTTGATTACATCAATGGTGAAATCAGATTTAATGATATTATTTCTCAAGATACTGAGATAAAAATAATGTACAAAAAGATGCCTTATGCTCTGAAAAAGAAATATTTCCACTATCCTGTTTATCGGCGCGTTTTGGGTGCTTCGACGGATCCAAGTGATCTGCATTTACAATCATTAAAATCCCCCGAAGATGAAGAATACGGTGCACAACTGACAAAAAGTGGGAGCATTACAAGAGGAGTGACTGTCGGAAATAACCGAAGCTTAAAGTTGAATTCCAGTCTAAATTTAAATGTGAGTGGAAAAATCGCTGAAAACGTTCAGGTGGTTGCCGCCTTGACCGATCAAACCACACCCATCCAACCGGAAGGTACAACACAAAACCTGCAGGAGATTGATAAGGTTTTTATTCAGATAAATGCTCCTCATTTATCGGCAACAATGGGGGATTTCCAAATTTCTCTGGGTGAAACAGAGTTTGCTCAGTATAATAGAAAACTGCAAGGTGCATTGGGACGTGCCGAATTCGATAATTTCGATGTCATGGTTTCCGGTGCTGTTTCCAGAGGTAAATATTATTCCATGACAGTTCAGAGTCGCGAAGGTTATCAGGGACCTTATCAATTATATGGTGACCGTGGACAATTAGATATTATTGTTCTTGCAGGCACGGAAAAAGTTTATATTGACGGGGAGTTAATGATTCGAGGCGAAACGAATGATTACATTATCGATTATTCCGCCGCTCAGATAACGTTTACGCGCAGTCGTCTCATTACTTCTGATTCGAGAATTGTGGTTGATTTTCAATATTCAGATGAAAAATTCCGCCGCAATCTCTATTCTGCGCAGAGCAACGCGAGCCTGTGGAATGGAAGAGTGGAGTTAAAAACGACGTTCTTACACGAGGCCGATGATAAGGAAAATCCCCTGGATTTTACATTAACGGAAAAATATCTTGAGGTTTTAGCAAAAGCCGGTGATAAACCGGACAAGGCAATAATCGATGACTCAACTCATGTCGGTAAAAATAAGGGCCATTATATTTTAAGTGAAGACAGCTTGCACTTTGTCTATGTCGGTAAGGATTCCGGCGATTATGAGATTTCTTTTTCAGATGTTGGTGATGGATTGGGAAGTTATGCATACAAAGGTTCCGGTCGTTATGAGTATGTAGGTGAAAATGCGGGCCGCTATGCCCCTGTATTACTCCTACCGACGGCGAAAAGTCATAGCGTCCTTGATTTTGGATTAAAATTTTCTCCTGTTTCTTCGATCAGCTTAAAGGGGGAAATCGGTCTCAGTTCGGAGGATAAAAATACCTATTCAAACATTGATGATGAAGATAATTCCGGACTTGCCCAAAACTGGGAGCTGGAATTTTCTCCGGATACGTTGAGACTTTTTGGATTGAATATGGGAAAAGTTAATCTCTTAGCTAAGAGTAGACACGTGAACGATCGATTCAGGGATATCGACCGGACAACCGAAGTGGAATATAATCGGCGCTGGGACCTTCCGAAAGATGCCGGTCGAGGAGAGATTGTCCATCAATTTCAAGCCAGATTCGAGCCGGGTAGGGGAATGCTGATCGGCGGTGAATACGGCATGATAGAAAAAGGCAACTATTTTAACTCCGATAGATGGCAATTTGAAAGCCGTTTGACCGATAAAAAGAGATTAAATTATGATTACCGAATCGAACAAATTTCAAGCAAAGATGTTTCACGGTCACAGGCGGGTCATTGGAGACGCCAGCGTGGAAAGGCCAGTTATACTCTGGGAATAGTCAAGCCCCTGGTAGATTATGAAGGAGAAGTGAAAAAGGAAAACTGGTCGGATTCACTTTATACAGGATTTAAATTTGATAGCTATACCGCAGGTTTGCAGGTTTCTCCCTGGAAACAATTTTTGCTTTCCGGAAAATATTCTATAAGAGATGATAAGGACTATGCAGGAAATAATTTGTTTTCAGATAAATCCGAGGCAGTCACTCAAAATTATATTCTGCAATTGCAACAAGTAAGGAGTTTTTCAGCCAACCTCGAGTTTACCCATCGCGAAAAGAATTTTGCGGATTCTAGCAGTAGCAGCACCAAAACGGATCTCGCTGAAATTCGGATGTCTTTTAATCCTTGGAAACGAGCACTCGATGCTACATTAAATTATCAAATATCAAACACGGCAACCGCCAAAAAAGAACGGATTTACATCAATGTAAGTGAAGGCGATGGAAACTATCGCTATGATGAAGAATTGAACGAGTATGTGAACGATCCGCTTGGAAATTATATCATGCGCGTTTTAACCACGGATGATTTTGTCCCCGTCATTGAATTGAAAACCAGCACCAGAGTAAGGCTTTCACCCAGCCGGGTATGGGGTCGTTTTTCTTTTAAAGATAAAAAGAAACCGTTATTGAAGAAAATCGCGTCCGCATTTTCCTCGGAAACTTTTATTGCCATTGACGAAAGGACCCAGGAGAAAAATATCTGGGACATATATCTTCTCAATATGGAAAAATTCCGGCAACCCGGAGTGACGATATTTGGTAATTTACAGCTACGCCAGGACGTATATTTTTTCGAACACGATAAGAATTTTTCTATGCGTGTCCGATACAATTCAAGAGATGAAAAAAACAATCAATTTCTTGAAGGAGGTCAAGATAGAATTGAAAGAGAAAAGTCGGTTCGGTTGACGACCCGTTTTTCCACCAAATTGAGCTCACAATCCGAAATGACTCAAAAGAGAACGGCACGGTTGTTTTTTTATTCCGGCCGGCAGGATAGAGACATATATGCTACACAGGCTAAAATAAACATGTCATATCGTCCGAAAACCCCATTCGAAATCGCACTGGAAAGCCGATTATCTTGGGAAGAAGATCGCGTATATGAAAACCCCACGGTTCTTCACTCTTATGCCGTTGTTCCCAGTATGAATTACTCCTTTCGCTCTAAAGGCAGATTATCGGTAGAGTTCGAGTGGAGTTATGTGGATTCAAGTCCTCATGACCGAGTTATTCCTTATGAAATGGCAGATGGACGCAGCCTTGGAAGCTCTACACGATGGGATATCCGGTTTGATTACCGGTTTTCTCCCACCATTCAGGCTACATTTTCTTATAATGGACGTAACGAGCCGGAACGGCAAAGGATCATCCACACAGGACGTGCTCAGGTGACCGCTGCTTTTCGTTAGAAGTAATATAACCGTCGTTTTGGAGGTATAAATGTTTATAAAAAAGAGATTTTTAATCGTTATTTGCATTTTTAAAGCCGTATCCGTATTGGGTCAAATCAATGTGACGGTAAATCAATTGAATATTTTAAACCAGAGTGCACCACTGGAGCCATCATCAATCGGTATCCTCACATTAACATGTGCACCCGAAGAGGCCGAAAAGATGATCAATATTGTAGCGAAAAACCGTACCGAAGAGAAATTTTGGCTGGTAAGAAATCTTTATTTGCCGTTCGGTCCAGAGGTAACCAGCCCACAATCTTTTTCGATTCGTTTTGATTTTAAATGGCTGGGATATGAGTCCGGCGCCAGTATCAGTGAAATTGATCTTTATTTACACCGGTCAGAAAAAATATTACATGAAATTCCCAACGGTGAATTTGATTTAAACGTTCAAATTACAGCAGCCGACCAGAATTGTCACGGCGTGAGTTGTTCTCTCCCTCCTCCCCCGCCTTTAAGTGAGCCATGTAATTTTTTCCCGGAATATTCTGCGGATGATATTTTTTTTAACTCCGGCTATTCGGGAGACAATTTTCCCAATATTGATTTGTATGACGACCGTTATCCGGATACGGATCAATATGCAGGAGATGCACTTGCTTGCGGCCCTGCTGCTTGCGCGAATATTTTTAAATGGCTGGAATGGATTACACCTCAAATCCAGATACCGGACAGTCAAAGAGCGGTCATGGTTTCACTCGGAGAAGCCATGCAGAGGGAGCGCTCCGAGGGTGTTTCTATTGACCAGTTATTAAGAGGAAATTTGGATTATTTACACACATGCAGTTTACCCGTTCAAATCAGATTTCAATCTGAAACTGTAAATAACAACCTGTATGACTTGACCCAAAGCAGATTCGCCTTAAATGAGAATAGTACGGCTTTTCCGAACTGGGAGTGGATTGTTGAGCGATTTAATGCCGGTGATGCATTGGCTGTTGTGTTTTACTGGTGGGACAGGGAAAAATGGTTGGGACAAGCAGCTGCGCTAACCGGCATTTTGGAAACGGCAGGTGGTGTAAAAACCATTTTTATACAGTTTGATTTGGACCAGAGCCGCCAGGGTGGTCTCGTTCAGGAATGGATAGGTCTTTGTCCGGATTCCTTTGGCCGTTTACGGTTTAGATGGCCTGAAACATCTCAATCTGGAATCCCCGGGCCGTGGGTGCCGAGTTACATTGGGGATGCAATAGCATACACCTATGATCCTTCGGCTGTACCGGTAGAATTGATATACTTTAACGCAATCTGTAATAATTATGTTTTTTTAACATGGAAAACGTGTTCTGAAAGAAATAATTATGGATTTGAAATATTCAGAAACAACAAAAAGCTGGCATTTATCCCGGGTCGTGGCACCGACTCGTCTGAATATGAATATTGTTATATTGATAGTTCTTTTGTGAATGATTTAGTAAAATATGAATTATATCAAATTGATTTTGGCGGATCGCGGTATCTTTTGACAACCACCATCGCTAAAAGGTCGGTTGCAGAATATCATTTATCGAACAATTATCCCAATCCATTCAATGCACAAACTCAATTTAATGCGAGTTTTCCTGAATCAGGTAAGGTAATTATTGACGTATTTAATGTCAAGGGAGAACGGATTAAGCAGGTCTTCAGTGATATTTTACCAGCCGGCGAATTTTCTTTTAAAATCAATCTCAGCGATCAGGCAAGTGGCGTATATTTCTGTTGTCTTCGATGGCGGGAACATTTATTGCAGAAAAAATTGTTGTTAATGAAATGAAATTACGATTGGGTTACATCATTTTATTCATAGCCAGTGTTGTTACGCTGGGGAAAACGGATATCTCTGTGAGAAAAATTTCCGTCTTTGGAGCAAAAAATATATCTTCTTCAGAGGTAAAATCCTGGATAGGATTAAAAACAAAATCCGTTTTTAATTTTGAGCACGTGCTGAATAGTTGTCATCGCGTACTGGAAAATTACGCCGCACAGGGATATCCGTTTACCCGGATTGATTCCGTTAATTATAATATTACTTCAGACAGCAGTGCTGTGGATTTATCTTTTTATATCACCGAGGCAGCTCAAATAAAAATAGGAGGGATAGAATTTTCCGGATTGGATAGCCTGGAAAGTAAACGAATCAGGAACCGGTTTGATACGCAACCCGGGAAAAAATTCACACCCATTCAGTTTGAAGCGGATATGGCCGATGCTGTTTCGCAAATGGAAAAAAAAGGTTATCCATTTACTAATTTTGAGCTAAAAACGATTATTTTGGACACCACAAATCAACTTTATTTCGATTTAAAAACAAACCTTGGACCACAGCTGGTTATCAATGAGATACAGGTTACCGGGAATACAATCACCCGGAAAAAAGTGATTGTCCGTGAGACCAGGATCAAGCAGGGTTCTGTGTTCAATCCCGCTAGAGTGGAACGTATCCGTAATCGTCTCATGAGATTAGGTTTTTTTGATAGTGTGGCCGAACCAAAAGTTTTTTGGGCATCTAAAAACGTTGGTGGACTTTTATTGCATGTGAAAGAGGGTAATCCGAATCGGTTTGATGGTGTCCTGGGTTATAATCCTGGAGCTGAAGGTGAATCAGGATATTTTACAGGTCTTGTGGATATTTCTTTGGGTAATTTATTTGGAACAGGCAGAGCTTTGTCTGTCCATATGCAAAAACGTGATAGAGAATCACAAGATTTTGAGTTTCATTATCGAGAACCCTGGGTTGCCGGATTTCCTGTAAATTTCGGTATAGGACTTGAACAGATAATGCAGGATGATCCCACATATATTCAAAGAAACATTGGGATGGACATTTCCATGCCGATACTTGATAATTTTTCAATATTAGCAGGTGTTTTTCAAACGTCCATATCGCCGGATTCTTTATCCAGTTATTTGCTTGGATTACCGAAGAGCCGTTCGTTAAATGCATCACTGTGTGTTCAGTATGACTCCCGGGACGATCTTTTAAATCCTCAGAAAGGAATTTTTTATCAAACCGGTATTGAATCCGGAAGTAAAAAGAATACAGGACCACAGGATGTTATAGCGCAATATGAAATCGAGCAGAGTGCAAATCGAAAAAGTATTAGTTTGGATGTGGAATTTTTTACGCCTATATTTA
>JAFGEC010000271.1 GCA_016931775.1 Candidatus Zhuqueibacterota bacterium
AGGTATCATGAAAATCGTATCCTGTTTTATCATTTTTCAGCTTTCGTTAACGCCTCTGTTCGGCCAGGTATCCTTTGGAGAGCCGGAAAAAATCAATGAGGACTGGAAATTTCAAAAAGGCGATTTTGACGATGCAGCGTCGCCCGATTTTGATGACTCTAAATGGCGGAGACTGGATTTACCGCATGACTGGAGTGTGGAGGGTCCGTTGAGCCCGAGTCTGGCCAGTGCGACGGGCTACCTGCCGGGCGGGATCGCCTGGTACAGAAAAACCATAGAAATTCCTGCCGACAGGAAGGATCAAAAGGTTTACATTTATTTTGAAGGAATTTACCGCAACGGCACGGTATTTATCAACGGTGACTCACTGGGGATGCGTCCGAACGGGTACATTTCATACGGTTACGATATCACACCTCACATTAAATACGGCGGGAAAAACCAAATCGCCGTGCGTGTCGATCACAGTCAATCGGCGGATTCCCGCTGGTACACCGGATCGGGGATATACCGCAATGTGTATCTGATTTATGCCAATCCCGTTCACTTTGACCAGTGGGGTGTCTATTATACAACCCCGGCAGTATCGAAAGACAGGGCGACCGTACGGATTCAAACGTCAATAAAGAATACAACCAATCAGCAACAAACGGTAGTGCTTGTGCAGCAGATATTTGACAAACAAAACAGCAGCCTGTCAAAAACCTCAAAAAATATATCTATCCCTGCCGGAAAAGTCGAACAAATAATCCAAGAATTGACGGTAAAGCAGCCCGATTTGTGGTCCATAAAAAATCCGTATCTTTACCGGCTGGAGACTTTAATTTATCAGAACAAAAAACAAATCGATCAATCGGTTGGACGGTTGGGCATCAGAACACTGGATTTTGACGCGAACAAAGGTTTTTCTCTCAACGGCAAAAACATGAAAGTAAAAGGTGTTTGTCTGCATCATGACGCCGGGTGTCTGGGTTCAGCTGTTCCCAGACAGGTATGGGAACGGCGGCTGAAAACGCTTAAAGAATTGGGCTGCAATGCGATAAGGACGAGCCATAATCCTCAGGCGCCCGATCTTTACGATCTCTGTGACGAACTGGGGCTGCTGGTGATCGACGAAGCTTTCGACGAATGGGAATATCCCAAAAAGAAATGGCTCGAAGGCTGGAACGTCGGTACGCCCGGTTTTCAGGGCCCTGCGGAATTTTTTCAAGAATGGAGTGGAACCGATCTGCGTGATATGGTTCTTCGCGACAGGAATCACCCTTCAATTTTTATGTGGAGCATCGGGAATGAGGTGGATTACCCGAACGATCCCTATTCCCACCCCATCCTGGATAAAGAGGGAATCCAGCAGCAGCATACAAGCGGGTACTTGCCCGATCAGCCGCATGCGGACAGGCTTGGCGGTATTGCCAAACGATTGGCCGCCGTGGTGAGGGAATATGACACCTCGAGACCTGTAACCGCCGGACTTGCAGGCCCGGTCATGTCCAACGAAACGGAATATCCCGGTGCCCTCGATGTCGTGGGATATAATTACACCGAACGCAGGTACGCTCAAGATCACGAGGCTTACCCGGACCGGATATTGTACGGAAGCGAGAACGGCCACTCCCTGGACGCATGGAAAGCCGTCCGTGATAATGATTATATATTCGGACAATTTCTGTGGACAGGGATAGATTACCTGGGAGAAGCCCACCGGTGGCCGTCCCGCGGTTTTACATCGGGCCTGCTTGATTTGGCTGGATTTATCAAACCGCGCGGCTATTACAGAGCGAGCCTGTGGTCTGAGAAACCTAAAATTTACATTGGTACATATAAAAACAGAAGAAATTGGCGGCGCCTTTCCACAGACGCCCCTCCGGTGTGGAATTATGAGGACGGCGAGGCCATTAGAGTCGTATGCTATACGAATTGCCGGGAAGCCCAGCTGATTCTGAATGATGAAAAAATCGGCGAGGCCAAGAGTTATAACGACAGCACCGGTATTCTTTTTTGGGATGTACCGTTTCAGCCGGGAAAACTGGAAATTTTCGGTTACAATTCCGGCCGGCAGGTCGTCCAATATTCAATCGAAACCACCGGCCGGCCTCACGCCATCAGGGCAAACGTTTCGAACGAAACACTGTCTTCTGAAAACGATCTGGCGCAAATAGAAATTCAAATTATCGACAAAGACGGCAAAACCGTAGTCATTGCCGACGATGAAATAACCTGTTCGATAAAAGGCCCTGTGAAATTGCTGGGATTCGAGGCGAGCGATCCCAGGGATATGGGTGACTATACGGATAACAGGCAAAGGGTCTATCAGGGAAAAATGATCGCTTACATACTCTCAACAGGAGAAAAAGGCAAAGCGACTATAACATTCAGTTCTCCGTGGCTTGAAGACGCCGTCGTTGAATTGGATATTCAATAGTTATGGTTCGAACAAAAATGACAGCCAATTCATGGCAGACTTTAAATAAATGCAGGATACGGGCGATATTTGAAAATTATCAAAGAATTTACCGGCAAAAGCCTGTAAAAAATCTATTGAGCATCGATAAAAGCCCATCAAGAAACAGGTATAAAAATAACAAGCGAAAAAAAGGAGCAAAGCCGATGATTCGATATTGTTTTATAATCTCTTCCCTTTTTGTCTTTTTTGTTTGCTGTTCGCAGAACAGCAAAGACAATGATAAAACCGCATCCAAACCGTTGTTCCGCGATCCGGTCTACGACGGGGCGGCCGATCCGGTGGTGATATGGAACCGTATAGAAAACAAATGGTTCATGCTGTATACAAACCGCCGTGCGAATATGAATGGCCTCGATGGTGTGACCTGGGTGCACGGCACCCGTATCGGTATCGCCGAATCCGTCAACGGCGGCAGTGCGTGGCAGTACCGGGATACGTGCTCCGTTCCGCTCAGATTAAAGGATGATACCCATTGGGCGCCGGAGGTGATTTGGAACGACGGGATATATCACATGTACCTCACATATGTTCCGGGTATTTTCACGGATTGGAACCATCCCAGGCATATTTTTCACCTCACCAGTGAAAATCTGATTCAATGGAAGTATGAATCCACGTTAAACCTTGCGAACGACAAGGTGATCGATGCCTGCGTATTTCAATTGCCCGGCGGCAATTGGCGCATGTGGTATAACAATGAAATAGATGGAAAGTCCATATATTATGCAGACAGTAAAAACCTTTACGATTGGGAAGATAAGGGGAAGGCCATCGGAGACCAGAGCGGTGAAGGGCCCAAAGTTTTTCGCTGGAAAGATAAATACTGGATGGTCACGGATGTGTGGCAGGGCTTGGCGTTGTACGAATCGGAAGATTTGACCTCATGGAAGAGAATTCCCGGCAATCTCCTTGAAACACCCGGCACAGGCAAGGACGACCAGGCGAAAGGCCATCATCCCGATGTTGTGGTCAATGACGGCAGGGCTTATCTTTTTTACTTTACCCATCCGGGCCGCACAGGGCCCGACGAAAGCAACGACACACGCCGCAGTTCCATTCAGGTCGTCGAATTGGAGTACAATGACGGCCGGATTGTGTGTGACCGCAACAAACCCGTTTTTCTCGACTTGAAACCGCCAAAAAATTAGTTTTATTTCATCCATTTAAGGAAAATCGAAATGAACAACACCGGACAAAACAAATTAGTACGCAGTTTACTTCCATTGCTGCTTTTCAGTATGATCGTCTGTTGCGGAAAATCGTCAACACCCGTAGAATGGCCGGAGATGTCACGGGAAACCAAACCATGGACCCGCTGGTGGTGGATGGGCAGCGTCGTCAACAAAACCGACTTAGCCGCCTCCATGGAGCAGTATCAAAAAGCCGGACTTGGTGGTTTGGAAATAACACCGATCTATGGCGTCATGGGATATGAGGACAAGTTTATCGATTTCTTGTCTCCTGATTATATAGATTTGCTATCTTTTACGTTGCAAAAGGCCGACCGGTTGGACATCGGAATCGACATGGCGACGGGAACCGGCTGGCCCTTCGGCGGACCTTGGATCGGCGCGGATTTTGCCTGTAAAAATGTCGAGTACAAAATCTATCATCTCAAAGGCGGCGAATCCCTGGATGAACCACTCTTATTGAACCAGGAACCGATGGTACGCTCGGTGAGGAATCAGATATACCAACTCTATGGCATGATTTTACGGGATAAAGGAGAAAAAGTCGAGGGTTCGGTTGACGAACCGTTGCTGCAGCCCGATGCGAAACCCATTGACATCAGCCGGATCAAAGAGCCCATATCCGCCAACGCCAATCTGCAGGCTCTGGCACTGGAGCAGGTTAAATTTAAAAAAGAGCTTCCTCTTCAGATTTTGATGGCATATTCACAATCCGGGACAATTTTAAATCTCACAAGCATGGTTGAAGAGAACGGAATTTTACATTGGACCGCTCCTCCCGGGGAATGGACTTTGTATGCGCTTTTTCAGGGCTGGCACGGCAAAATGGTAGAACGGGCCGCACCGGGCGGTGAGGGGAATGTCATCGACCATTTCTCCAAACCGGCCATTGAGCACTATCTTGCTTTTTTCGATACGGCATTCGCCGGCATGAATATCAAAACACTCAGGGCGTTTTTTAACGATTCTTATGAAGTGGATGACGCCCGCGGACAGGCGGACTGGACGCCATCGATATTCGAGGAATTTAGAAGCCGGCGGGGATATGACTTGGAAAAATATCTTCCGGCACTGTTCGGGCGTGATTCCGAGGACAACAACATCAGAGTTCTTTCCGATTTCCGGGAAACTATTTCGGATCTTTTGCTGGAAAAATTTACAAATGTCTGGCGGGAATGGGCACACTCTAAAAACGCCATTATTCGAAATCAGGCACACGGATCGCCGGCAAACATCCTGGACCTTTATGCCGCATCGGATATTCCCGAAACGGAAGGCACCGATCTTTTGAGAATAAAATTTGCCTCCTCCGCAGCACATGTGACCGGGAAAAAACTGACATCTTCAGAATCAGCCACCTGGCTGGACGAACATTTTTTGGCAACCCTGGCCGATGTAAAAACCAACATCGATCGATACCTGCTCGGCGGCGTCAATCACGTTTTTTATCACGGTACGACATATTCACCGCAGGAAGAAAAGTGGCCGGGCTGGATATTTTACGCTTCCGTCCATTTCGGTCCCACGAATTCTTTCTGGGCGGATTTTGCCGCCCTGAATCATTATGTATCCCGTTGTCAGTCTTTTTTACAATCGGGAAAACCGGATAACGATGTTTTGCTCTACTTCCCGTTTCACGACCGGCTGGCGGTGAGGGGACGAGAACTGCTCGAACACTTTACCGGGGGTGGTCCCCGCTATACCGATTCGGAATTCAGGAAAACGGCACAGGAACTCATCGAGCACGGCTATTCCGTTGATTATATTTCCGACAGCCAATTAATGAATATGCGTTCCTCCGGTCATCTTTTGCAAGCAGGAGGCGCACAATACAAAGCAATTATTTTGCCTGAATGCCGCTTTATTCCTCTGCAAACCTTTAAAAAGTTAATCGATTTAACCGGAAGCGGTGCAGCCGTTATCATAAATAACAATCTTCCAACGGACGTTCCCGGTTTTAGCCATCTTGACGAACGCCGTTCGCAGTTCAAAGCGCTTACTGCCGGTCTGAATTTTAAATCAACGGACAAAGAGGGATTTTCGGAAGCACGTGTGGGACAAGGGAAAATTCTGTTGAGTAAAGATATTGTGCGGTCGCTGGAATATGCATCGGTGAACCGGGAGACGATGGTCGACAGAGGCCTGTATTTTATTCGAAGAAAAGGAGATACCGGCAGTGTATATTTTATCAAGAATGCCGGAGAAAACACCGTTGATGATTGGGTGCCGATATCAAAAGAAGCAAAATCCGTTGTTTTTTTTAATCCGGATAACGATACAATCGGTAAAGCCGCTGTCCGGCAGTCAGATTCCGGCGGGCACTCCGTTTACCTTCAGCTTAATCCCGGTGAATCCTGTATACTGAGAACCTATAATAATAATATCAGCATTCCCGGTTATCCATATTTCAAGAGTACAGGGAGCGGAGAAGAAATAGACGGAACCTGGACCATTCGTTTTTTAACCGGAGGCCCTGAATTACCCGAACCGCTTCAGGTGCAATCTTTGGGATCGTGGACAGATCAACAGGATAAAAGTTACAAAATTTTTTCCGGAACGGCTGAATACAGTATTTCTTTTCCAAAGCCGGCGGGAACAACCGCAGAATGGCAGCTCGATCTGGGAATTGTAAAAGAAAGCGCCGATGTGTCGCTGAATGGCAAGACACTTGGGACGATCTTTTCACCTCCATACACAATTTTGGTATCCGACGATCTTTTAAAAGAAACCAACTCACTCATTGTTAATGTTTCCAATTTAATGGCAAACCGGATTGCTGATATGGACAGACGCGATGTTTTATGGAAAAAATTTTACAACATAAACTTTCCGGCGAGAAGGTCTGAAAATCGTGACCAATACGGCTTGTTTACTGCCGCCCGCTGGTCTGAACAATCCTCCGGCCTGTTAGGACCGGTAAAATTGATCCCGGTAGAACGGATACATCCATAAATCGGCAAGTATTTTCAGAGGAAAGCAAAAAATGAATCGAAGGCACCTTTTAAAATGTATCACTGCAGTCTCTTTCCTGCCGAAAATAGGCGGTTTTGCTCAGACGCCGTTATTTACAGAACAGGAATCGGAGTTTTGTAAAAAATTAACCGCGGTCGGACGGGTACTGGAGTTAAAAGAGTGGTACGTCTGGGGCACCAGTCCCATTTACGACCCCGACGGCAAGGTACATGTATTTTTTTCCCGATGGCCTGCGGAGAAACGAATGGGCGGCTGGATAAACAGTTCTCAAATTGCTCATGCCGTTGCGGACCGCCCCGAGGGCCCATATAAAGATATAGAAACTGTTTTTGCTCCGAGAGGTGACGGGTACTGGGACGGCACGACGTGTCACAATCCTCACATTCAAAAAATTGACGGAAAATATTGCCTGTTTTACATCGGCAATTACAATCGAAAAACAGATACAAAGCGCATCGGACTTGCCACAGCGGATTCGTTATATGGCCCTTGGAAAAGACCGGAAAAACCGTTATTGGAAACAGGCACGGAAAATGACTGGGACAATCATTGTACGTCAAATCCTTCATTTGTCCGGCACCCAAACGGACAGTACTGGCTTTATTATAAATCCTGGAATTCCGGTGACTACTATAACTCAAAACACCCGACAATCCGGGGAAACAGGAAATACGGTCTTGCAATTGCCGACAACCTGTATGGACCGTATGTAAAATACAAAAACAATCCTGTTATCGATTATTCGGGGCTGGGCGAAAACCGGCAGCTCGAAGATGCATATGTTTATTACCAGGATGGCAAATTTAAATTGATTGCACGCGATATGGGAATTTTCGGTCATAATGTCGGATTATATCTGGAATCCAAAGACGGTATAGACTGGTCATCCCCCCAGATTGCCTATCATCCGGTTTCCTTTTACCGGCAGGAACCATCGGCGCCGAAACATTTAAGCAAATACGGCAGATTGGAACGTCCCCAGCTATTGATAAAAGACGGAAAACCGCAATACCTGTTCACGGCATCACAGGGAGGTCAATACATGAATTCTACGACTTTTATTTTTCGAATAGGCTGATTTTTGGTTGAAGGGGAATTTATACAATGAGTCACTTATGAGGCAACTGACGAAAAGACTCGCTATTGAAAGGAAATTTTTGTCTTTGATAACAATCATACCGGCGACATGACAAAGATGTAATATAACTTTGATTGAACGGACCAATAAAAACAAACATTAGGGAGCAAAATGAAAAACTTTCAAATTATTTTATTTTTCGCCGTATTCCTCATATCAAAAAAATATGGACAGGCCCAATCACCGGAAAATACACCGGCCGAGGAATCGTTAGCGATAACCGAAGACCGTTCAGATTCAAGCTCGAATTTCAAAACCGAATTCAGATTTGATTTCGGTCCGGGAAAAGTGGAACCGGGCTACGTCCAGGTCCTTCCTGGTATGATATATTCGGATGAGCGCGGATACGGATTTGAATCCGGCGCATCGATCACCGGCAGAGACTGCGGCGGTGATAATGCACTGCGGGATGATTTTTGCGCAAGCGATTTGCCGTTTTTCTTTTCGGTTGCCGTCCCGGAGGGGACTTACCGGGTCTCGGCCACTTTGGGAGATAAAAACGGCGAATCCGTAACAACAGTAAAAGCGGAATTACGCCGGCTGATGCTGGAAAAAATAGTCACCGGCAAAAAAGAATTTAAAACCGGTACATTTATGGTGAATGTCAGAACACCACAAATTCCCGGCGGCGGACAGGTCAACCTGAAAGACCGTGAAAAAACCTCGGAAGCATGGGCCTGGGACAACCGGTTGAGTTTGGAATTTAACAATACACGTCCCGTTATTTGCGCCCTGGAAATCGTCAAAACGGATAAAACCAGAACAATTTACCTGATGGGAGACTCTACCGTGTGCGATCAGCCCGGTGAGCCGTACAACAGCTGGGGTCAGATGCTGACCCGTTTCTTTAACACCGGTGTAGTCATCGCCAATCATGCTGAATCCGGTTCCACCTACAGAGCGTCACTTGGCCGGATGCGTCTGGATAAAGTACTTAGCCAGCTGAATCCCGGTGATTATGTTTTTATGCAGTTCGGTCATAACGACATGAAACAAACCGGCGAAGGAGACGGGCCTTTTACCAGCTATAAATCGGAAATGAAGCTGTTTATTTCAAGGATTCGCGAGCGTGGCGGATCGCCCGTTCTGTTGACGCCCATGCACCGCCGGACATTTAATGAAAACGGACAAATCGTCAATTCCCACGGTGATTACCCCGAGGCGGTGCGTCAAACGGCCGAGGAAGAAAATGTCCCCCTCATCGACCTGCACGCCATGAGTAAAAAATTTTATGAAGCACTTGGAGCGGAGGGCTCGGTTGTGGCATTCAGCACTGAAACCGACGGCAGTCACCACAACAACTATGGAAGTTATCAACTGGCCAAATGTGTGATCGAGGGAATTAAACAAAATAATCTGGATATTCAGGAATTTCTGATTGACGCTCCCCCGTTCGACCCAGGTTTTCCGGATTCTTTTGAAACTTTTGACGTACCCGCCAGTCCGGGACTGCCGGGACGTAAGCCCGATGGACAATAAGGAGAATAATATGATTTTTTTAAAAAATCATTGGTTACACAATCCGTCATTTTCCAAAACAAGTTTCCGTTCGGCAGACGGCAGGAACCGGCTTGCTACGGTCTGCTTATACAGACCGGTGAAAATGAATTTCTTGTGGCGGGTGTGAATCTATCTGTGAGCGCCATGCCGACGAATCCCCAAAAGGACGTATGGCTTAAAGACGCCTGGGAAGGGACATTCGAAAACGGCAGGTGGCTTCCGCTGGCACTTCACAATGGCGATGAGGCGGGATTTTTACGCGGCGATAATCCGACATATTCAATCCGGGCGTACCGCACCTATCCTCCCAAGCCGGCCATTTTTCAGTTTAAAGTGCTGGTATATGATAAATAGCTTCATTCGTATGGTTGACACTCAACAGCTGCAATACCACAAATTTTAGACGATATGCAGCCTTTGACTTTTTTGGTTGCCTGTTGCCAAAATTATAACTACAATTACATTGATGCGTTTTTATAAATTGTATCCAGAGATGGATAATGAGATCACATTAATATAACGAATACAACTTGAGCAAATCAAAGGATATTGACATGGTAAGATTATTATTTTCTCTCGTGGCGGTTTTATCACTCTTTATTTATTGCGGAAAAGAAACACAAAGGGAGAACACGTCTGATCGTCCGGAATTTCTGAACTGGGCGCCAACTCCACCCATGGGCTGGAACAGTTGGGACTGCTATGGCCCCACGGTTACGGAAAAGGAGGTAAAAGCAAATGCCGATTATATGGCGGAACATTTAAAAGAATTCGGATGGGAATATATTGTCGTCGATATCCGCTGGTATGTGGAGAACACCAAGACACACGGCTACAATGAAAAAGACCCCATTTTTGTGCTGGATGAATACGGACGATTCTTACCGAGCCCGGCTCGTTTCCCCTCATCTGCTGACGGAAAAGGTTTTAAACCATTGGCTGATTATGTGCACGGCAAAGGTTTGAAATTCGGTATTCATATCATGCGCGGCATTCCCAAAGAGGCGGTCAAAAGAAACACACCTGTTTTGGGCAGTACGGCGACTGCAAATGACATCTACAGTGAAAAAATGCTGTGCCGCTGGCTGGGTGATATGTATACGATTGACGCCGGCAAGGAAGGCGCGCAGGAATACTATAATTCCATTTTCGATCTGTATGCTTCCTGGGGTGTTGATTTTATCAAAGTCGATGATCTCTCTTCCCCCTACTATCACAAAGAAGAAATTGAAAAAATCCGCAAAGCCATCGATCAAACAGGACGTCAAATTGTCCTCAGTACTTCTCCGGGAGCAACGCCCATCGAAAATGTGGAGCATATCAAAGTCCACGCCAATATGTGGCGTATTATTAATGATTTCTGGGATAACTGGCCGCAACTGAAGGAAGAATTTGACGTCTGCAATCTCTGGTCGCCTCACATCGGTAACGGCCATTTCCCCGATGCGGACATGCTGCCGCTGGGCAGGATCGGCATCAGAGCGGAACGCGGGAATGACCGCAGGAGCGGCTTTACCCGGGATGAGCAGTATACGCTCATGACGCTTTTCGCCATCTGCCGCTCACCGCTTATGTTCGGGGGCGATTTGCCCAGCAATGATGATTTTACCCTCTCACTCCTGACCAACAGAAAAGTACTGGATGTCAACAAATCGAGTACAAAGAACAGACAGCTTTTCAGAAAAGATGACCTTATCGCATGGACGGCGGAAAATCCCGAGACCGGCGATACTTATCTTGCACTCTTTAACGCCCAGGATCAGAGAGAAATCGTGGAATCCAAAGCTTTGTGGAAAAGCGATGTTCTATCATCCACGACAAAGCAGTCTGTAGATATCGATGTCGAGATCGACGGAGCGCGAAAACTCTATCTGGTCGTCGATCAGGCCGACAAAGGCAACCATTGGGATCACGCCGACTGGATCGAACCCAAATTAACCGGCGCAAAGGGAGAGCTTTTATTAACAAATTTAAAATGGATTAAAGCAACATGTGGCTGGAACAGGACGGTTTTAAATAAAAGCGTGACCCGAAATGCTTTGATCGTTGACGGCACGGAATACGCAAACGGCATCGGCACCCATTCCAATTCAGTTATCGAGTATGATATTCCTGAAGGGTATGACCGGTTTTCTGCCAAGGCGGGACTCGATAACGCGTGTATCAGCCATCCTGAAGGTGCTTCAGTTCAATTTCTTATATTCACACAAAATCCGGCGGGACCGGCTCCGGCAGAGTCGGCGCCCGTATCCGTTCAATTCGAACAACTTGGATTAACCGGCGCATGCCAAATTCAGGACTTGTGGTCCGGTAAAGATCTTGGCGTTTTTGAGAAAGAATTTACACCGGTTATAACGAGACATGGTGCTGGACTTTACCGAATTGTCGAACAAAAATAAACAGAGATGATACCCGATGCCGGCCATGACCTTACGATTGTACAATCAGAAATGGTAAATATAAAAGTTGTTGAATTTTTAGCACAACACTGATTTTAACAAGGAGTCGGAAATGAAAAATATACTTTTTTTCACCTTGTCGAGTTCCGTATTTCTGTTCGCGTGCGCAAAAGAACAGGTTAAAACGGTGAATCCCCATGCGACGCCCGAGGCCCGGAAGCTGCTGGATTTTTTATACGAAATTCAGGGGAGGTACACCTTGTCCGGACAACACAATTTCATTGCCTCCGGATCCAAATACACAGAGCTCATTAAAGAAAAGACCGGGAAATATCCCATCGTTTGGGGTTCCGACTTCAGTTTCTGTTATGAAGGCGATGAACCGATAAAGTTCCAACATTGCGGGCCTTTAAATTTAGAGGTTCCTGGTGACTTTACATCAATGGAAGACTGGCGCTCCCGAAAAGTGAATTTTACAGGTCTTACGCCCCAGGAAGCCCGGCAGAAAATGGTAGCAAACGCCATTGAAAAATATCAGCAGGGCTTTATCATCACGCTCATGTGGCATGCCTGCCCCCCAGGTTATGGAGACTGCTGCGACGGTAAAAAAATTTGGGCCATGGAAAACCGCCCTTCGCAGGAAGAATGGGACGAATTAACGATCGATGGAACTGAATTAAACCGTGCCTGGAAACAACAGGCGGATACCATTGCCGGTTATCTAAAACAGCTGCAAAATGCCAATGTGCCGGTCTTGTGGCGGCCGTATCACGAAATGAATGGCGTATGGTTCTGGTGGTGCAACCACAAAGGTGAAAATGGATTCAAAAAACTCTGGATCATGATGTATAATTATTTTGTAAACGACCATCAACTCAACAATCTTGTCTGGGTCTGGAACACCAATGCCCCCCGTGAAATTCCGGGAGATGAAGCGTTTGCCTATAAGGAGTTCTGGCCCAGTCATGATTATGTGGACGTGCTGGCTGCCGATGTCTATCGAAATGACTGGAAACAATCACATCACGACGACCTGATAAAACTTGCAAACGGCAAACCGATTGCAATCGGCGAAGCCGCACCGCCCCCGAATGTAAAAGTCCTGGAGACACAGCCGAATTGGGCCTGGTTTATGCCGTGGGGTAATCTGGTGCTCTGGGGAAATGGAATTGAAATCTATAAAGAGCTTTTTTCAAGCGGAAAGGTTCTGGCAAAAGAGGATGTGACAAGAGATAAAAACGGCAGTTACCGGATTACTCGGGATTAAATTTGTGGAGAAGGAAAATTTTCAAAAACAGATTGTTTGTAAGGCAGCCAACTTGTTTGATCAAAACAGATAATTCCTTTACCTGTATATCATCGAGCTCTGAACTCTGGGCTCGGTGTGGTCTGCTAATCTTTGGACCTATCGCTCCTGCGGATTTTGTGCCTTGTCTCTTTTTTCCCTGAGCTGATTCAACAAGAATAAGGCTTTGGGATCATTGCCTTTTTCAACCGCGGTGGCCAGCATCCTGAGCGCTTGGTCCGGCTTGTTTTCATGCAGATAAATCAATCCCAAATTCGTATAAAAACGGGCTTCTTCAGGATATAGTTCTACTCCTTTTTGCAGCAGCACTTTGGCGCTGTCTAGCTGAGATCGCCGCACGTAGAGCTCACTCGCTTGCTGAAGCGCCGCTTTATGATTGGGCTTTAACTCCAGAACTTTTAAAAATTTGGCCAGCGCCTCATCTGTACGATCATTCCGTAAAAAAAGCAGCAAGCCGAAATTAAAATTAAGACTCATATTTTCGGGCCATCGCCTCAATCCCTCTGAAAAATAAAACAACCCTTTTTCAAAACTCGAGGTAGCCAGATTAAAATCTTTCAGATCGCGATAGGCAATCTCCGTCCAGTGCAGATATAAGCGGCCCAAACTATTATATGTTTCAGGAAAAGGTTGAATAGCATGTGCAGCCAGGTATTCCGCTTCGGCTTGCGGAAATTGATTTAGCTTTAAAAATTCGTCGCCATAGTCAAGATGGTATTGCACGAGATTGCCTTCGCCACGGTCAACAAGTGCTTTTGCCATCCGTTCGGTTTCCTCGTTTCCGATCCGCTGGTAGGATCTGGTACTGTCTGCTGTGGGAAA
>JAFGEC010000272.1 GCA_016931775.1 Candidatus Zhuqueibacterota bacterium
ATATTGAATAGAGAAGTTGAAATTAAAGAAATTTCCAGAGTTATCGATTCTTGTATCGGCTGGTTTAAAACCAAAGATTTTGAGTTGTCCTTCAGCACAGTTGCCCATGACTCCAATTACCTCAGCGTTCATCCATCAGATCGAGTAGTAAGAGGCTTTGAACAATTTAAAAAAAACTCGGAAATATTCAAAAATCCCGATTTTCAATATGTCCGGCATGAAATCAAGGATTTGACTATCAATCTCTCAAAATCGGGAGATGTTGCATGGTACTATTGTATACTAAATGATATCAACACCTGGAAAGGTCAACCGGCGAACTGGGAAAATACAAGATGGACAGGTGTTCTGGTTAAAAGAGATGGCCGATGGGTCATTGTTCAGCAACACTTTTCCTTTGCAGACAAAGAATGATGGATGAACGCCTTAGCCTTAGAAAGTGTTCCCCTCGTATCATATGACAGGAAAACTGAAAATGAATTATTAAGAATAAGAAGCATATATTCTTAATGGAATAATGAACTGGCAATGAAAAACTATAACTAGTCCTTGGAATTAAATCCCCAAAATAAAAATGCAACAAAAATGATTGACAAACTAAAAATATCAATTACACCTAACCATGCAATTAAGCCGACCCAAGGGCAGTTTTTTAAATGAGTTACGATTAGTGCGTCGCATTAAGTTTTTTAAAAGTTTTGTGTTCAGTGCATCGCAGCTCTTGTGCGCCTTATCACAATTGTTATAAGTCATAAGGATTTAAATTAAATCATAAAAGGCGAGTTTTCCAAGAATCAGGATGACGATGAAGGTGCATTACCGCAATTATGAGGATTTTATCATTTCTAATTTGGTAGATAATGCCATACGGGAAACGTTTGACTCTACAACGTCGACATCTTTTAGACAATGGTGCCCAAGCATTAGGGAATTGAATAATTCGTTCTAGAGTTCTTTTAACTTCAATGGCAAATTCGAATCCGAGTCCTTCTGATTGTTGATTATAATAGTCGACAGTAGTTTCAAGTTCGAGTTCCGCAGGCTCTAAGAAATGAATATGCATATGTATTATTTCCTGTCGAGTTTTTCAAATACTTGCTTTACTGGTATCGATTTTATCTTTCCCTGTTCATACGCGTCTATACGCTCTTCTGCTTCTGCAGCCCATAATCGATCTATTTCTTTTCTCGCAGGAAATTCAAAACTTGATAAAAGATATTCAATTAATTCAGCACGTTCGATTGGTGATAAATCCAGTGCCTCTTTGAGTATTTTTTCACTTTTTGTCATCAATTTTCCTTTTTTTATAATAAATAGATAATAAATTATAACTGGATTTTATTTAAAAAGCAACAGGAATTACTAAAAAATTTGACTTATAACCCATGTGTCAACCGGAACTTCACAGCAGAGAGCTCTTGAAGTTTTTTAAAACAAATTTTTGCCTCTGCTCTATCGTACTTTAATCCAATGCTTTCGGCCGGTTACAGAATGACGTTATGTGTGCACAGTTTACTGGAAACAACAAAACCTAAAGGATGTAAAGTTGAAGACTATTAAAACACTTCATTTTTGTCTGCTCCTCACATTTTTCATCAATTGTTCTCGCTATACTGATTTGCTTGAAATAAAAGCAAATGATAAAAATATCGTTGATGTCTATCATTCACAAACCAATTCGGTATTACTAAAAGAACTATCAGCATCTTTTAGTGATTCAAATGATTTTGAATTTCACATTCTAGATAACAATCCTAAAATTCGCACACATTCATTTTCAGATAAAATGGGAACTGGTACAGAAACAACCTTTAAAAGCCAATATGAAAATCTTAATTTAACGTGGACGATACGGACATTTCAAAACAAACCTGCTGTGGCGGCACGGCTTGTAATTAAGAACATCGGAATAAAGCCAATCAGGATTAACAGGCTAAATCCTTTAACTATGTCAAAGAGTGTTGGAGGAATATTCCTCGATTCAAAGGAAAGCTTGCAGTATATCGATATCGAACCGGAAACCTGGGCGCCAAAACAGATGAGGGTGCTAGATTCTAGTGGTATAGGCAAATTTGTAACGGGCATTGCCACTCCAGATAACAAAGGCGCGGTGATTGGATGTATTAGTTTTGATCGATTTAGGGGCGTTTTTGAAATCACTGACAAGAGAGAGTCGCATAATGTAATTGGCGTCAATGTATACCATGATATTGATTCTCATTTAAGACTAGATCACAACCAAATGTTATCTTCGGAGTGGGTATATATTGATTGTGTCAACAATGTCCTTGATGGTTTAGAACAATGGGCGGCTTTAGCGGGCAAACTCAACAACGCTGTTGTATCCGATCCACCGGCGACTGGTTTTTATACCTGGTATTACTATCGCGATTATGTCAGCGAAAAAATAATGCTGGACAATGCTGGCTTCCTTGCAGAAAACAGGGATAAATTTCCCGTCAATTTTGTCCATATCGACTGGGGCTGGCAGCGTAATTTCTCTTCCGGAGACACAACAGTTAATGATAAATTTCCACATGGATTACGATGGCTGGCACAGAAAATTTCGAGCTATGGTTTTAAACCCAGCATCTGGGTAAATCCGTTTATGTACACAACCCCCTCAGCGGATGCTTCCTTGTTGCATCCGGATATATTTCTCAAAGATACGGATAAAAATCTGGTCGAGCGTGAACCTATCAGAAACATCATGGCAAAAGCCTGGGGCGACGCCGAGTATATGCTGCTGGATGGTGTAATAAATGTCCTGGATGTCAGCAATCCCAAAGCACATGACTTTCTGCAAGACAGATATCACTGGGTGCGTTCTATGGGGTATGATATGGCAATGATGGACTTTATCATTTATGGCCGTGCTAATCTAGAAAATGGTGACACGTATAAATTCACCAACCTCTCAACCTTTGAGGGCATCAAAAAGGCATTGTATAAGGCCAGAAAGGGTTTGGGCAAAGGTGGTAATATTCTCGGATGTGGGAATTTTTACGAGCCTTGTGTTGGAACAAGCAATTTAACGCGAATAAGCTACGATGCTACTGCCAACTGGTCATGTGTAAAAGTCGCTTGTAGCGATTTAATTTTGCAATATTACATGAATAACAATTTATGGACAAATTACGCTGACGGAGTGTTTATGCGCGATAAACCGAGTCCATACTGGGGAGAATATGAACTGGATGAAAACGGCAACAAACTGCCCATGTATTTAAATGATGATGAAGCACAATTTTATACAGCTGTGACCGGCTTGTCTCAGGCTGCAGTAATGTATACCGAAGATATCCAATTATTAAAGCCCGACAGGCAATGGCTCCTTTCAATGATTTTGCCAATATATAAAAATGGTAAATTCCGCCCAATTGATTTGTTTCGTACGAATTTCGCTAAAACCTTGCGACTTGAATGTGAAGAAGGACAGCGAAAATGGATCGTCGCTGCAGGAATAAACTGGACTGAAAACCGTGACGAGATAGGACTGGATGTCGGACTGTTAAATTTACGAGAGACAGAAAAATATCACGCATTTAATATTTACAAACAGGAATACATTGGATTGATTGCCCCAAATTCACAGTTAGGACCGATTAACTCTCACGGTGTTATCCTCATTAACATTACGGCAGACACAAAAAGGCCACAAGTTGTCGGCACCAATTTGCACATATCTCAAGGTGGCGTAGAGATCGCCGATGAAATATGGCATAAAAACTCAAAAGTACTTTCCATAAAAGTAAACTCATTGTATGGTCGGAAAGGTGATATTTTCGTTCACGTGCCCTCAGGTTTTAAATTTGCCAAAAATACGATTGGGCCAAGTATTACTCAGATCAAAAATGTGTTAAAAGTCCCTGTTGTCCTAGATGACGAAAAATTAATAACTCTCAATTTCGAATAGATCCTGTCAAAATCTAAATATTCTTTAAATAAATTACAAAGCCGATATCAAAGTAATTCATATAGTAAAGGTCTGTAAGTCATTAAA
>JAFGEC010000273.1 GCA_016931775.1 Candidatus Zhuqueibacterota bacterium
GTGAGGTTGTGATTTTTTGGAGTGAATGATTTGTCTTGGTTCAGCCTGAAATGAATTTATTTCATAAAATCCATCCGCATAATTAGAAAGTATATTTGACATTATTGATTCATTATCATTTCTTCTTGGTTTTGCCGGTCTTTTTTAAAGGTGCATCTGCTTTTCGACTCTTGGCCATTTTTTTCTGATCTTGTATGAAATGTTTATTTTGCACCCTGTCAATCTCGATACCATTGAGAGCCTCTGATTCTTCTGCTTGAAATTCAGATCGTATTGCTTCAATATGAGCATCCATGGCTTTTCGCTTGCGCACTAGTTCAAATTGTTTGCGTCTGATTTCTTGCTGGCGCAATAATTGTTCTCTATCGTCTTTCGCCTCTTGAGATATTCGCGCCGAACCGGTCAAAACGCCTTCCTGACCCACATAAACATCGAGCAGTTCGATACCGTGGTTTGTCAGCTTGAACTCGCGAATCTGGTTGGAGTGCGCCATGCCGCGTGATTTGAGCACATACAATCCCCTGTTACGTTCACCTCCAATCTCAATATCGCGAAGAAGCAGCCATGTATCTATTAAGGATGAGATGTAAATATCAGTGATCTCTATACTATCGCCGGCGGAGGAAAGACTTGTGAAGAAGGCGGTGATACGCTTCATCTTTATAAAATCTACCAGACGCAGTAACATGGCTTTGACCTCAGTTTGGTTATCTCCTATCACAAATGCATTAATGGGGTCGAGGACAACGATGTGAGGATCAAATTTATTGATCAATTTGATCATCGTCGTCAAGTGAGTTTCCAAGCCATAGAGTGTGGGACGGGTTGCCAGAAATTGAAGCAATCCTTTTTTAACCCATGGTTCCAAGTTTATTGCAATTGAACGCATATTGCGCACAAGCTGGCTGGGGGATTCTTCGAAGGTAAAAAAGAGGACACGTTCTTCTTTCTTGCATGCCGCTTCAACAAATTGCGCGGCCATGCTCGTCTTACCCGTACCGGCGGTGCCCGAAACAAGCACTGTACTGCCGCGAAAGTAACCTTTGCCAGAGAGCATTGTGTCCAGACGCGGAATGCCGGTGGAAATTCTCTTTTTAGATGAAAAATAATTCAGTCCCAGAGAAGTGACGGGCAAAACGGAAAAACCATCTTCATCAATAAGGAACGGATACTCGTTCGTGCCGTGCGTTGAACCGCGATATTTAACAATACGCAGCCGTCGTATGGATGATTGATCGTTCACGCGATGGTCGAGCAGAATGACGCAATCGGAGACATACTCTTCGATGCCTTGATGCGTTAACGAACCATCACCTCGCTCTGCAGTCACTATTGTTGTTACGCCTTTCATTTTCAGCCAGTGGAATAACCGGCGCAGTTCAGCACGCAGGATAAGAGGATTTAGAAATCCCGAAAAGAGTGATTCCAGGGTATCCAGTACAACACGCTTGGCAGAGATGCTCTCAATTGCGTTATGGATCCTGATGAATAAACTTTCCAAGTCGTATTCGCCGCTTTGAGCGGTTTCACTCCGTTCAACGGCAAGATGCTCGATCCAAATCATTTTACGAGCTGCAAGGTCATTCAAATCGAATCCCAACGATGCGACGTTAGCTGTGAGTTCTTTTTTCGTTTCCTCGAACGATATAAAGACACCCGGTTCATTGTACTGGGTTGCTCCGCGAACGAGAAACTCCATGGCAAAGAGGGTTTTTCCGCAACCCGCACCGCCGCATACAAGCGTCGGTCTTCCTTTGGGTAATCCCCCGCCCGTGATTTCATCTAATCCCTGAATACTTGTGGGGGATTTTGGAAGGACATTATGTTGAGATTGTGGTTTGATTTTTTTCATATAATTTAATCTCCAATAATATCTTTTAACCAAATTTAACCACAAAGTCAATCGCTCAAAAGGATGAAAAAGGGATTAGATCTTTTGGACTAGAGACAACTCAATTCATGTGAAAAAATTTAAGGTGGTTATGCAGGAGATACAGATCAGGAGATTATAAGGGTTTGTTTTTTTAGGAGTGAAAGGAGTATTCTTTGCGGTCTGGACTAAGGGATACTGTGTTAAGCACCATGCCCAACCAGCGGCTCGTGCGGTTGGCTGGCTGTCTAATTTGTTCTGGTCACAAAAATTATTATCAAGTTAATAATTTTTTTTGTATTTTGTTATACATCGCGGCCACCGCACAGCCGCGCGTTAAATATTTCATCAAGTGCTTGTACGATTTATTAAAAAATATGAAAAATTAATATATTAACAGAGAAAATACATATAATTGAAAATAACAAACAGAAAGTTTATACTGAAAAACAAGCAAAATATTTTCTCACCTAATCTGAAATATAAATATTTTGAAAATTGTCAGAAATATCCTTTTAGGGCAAATGAAAAAGGGTTTAGTGTAGTAAATGCTTGGTGGCTCGCAGAATTTTCTTTTTTATCATATACTCCTCAGGATTTCATAAAATCTCAAATAAATCAGGCAGGAATTAAATCTTTCCGGTTTTTTGAGAGTTTTAAATGTAAGTGTTTTGTAGCAAATACATCTGATTTTGCAATTGTCGCTTTTCGAGGAACTGCGACAAAAAGTACTGATTTATTTATTGATTTAATTGATAATTTAAGTATAAAACTAACCGATTTTAGAGAGAAAGAGAAAGTACATTACGGTTTTTATAGTGCATTTAAAGATATTTGGAATGGAAATTCCGGATTTAAAGAGTATCTATATTATTTACAAGAAAATAATCCAAAAATAAAATTTTATTTTACAGGCCATAGTCTTGGAGCCGCTGTTGCGAGTTTGGCTGCAGCTTCATTTAAAAATTGTCATGCTCTTTACACATTTGGAGCACCAAAGGTTGGAAATTTAGCCTTTGCAAATAGTCTTGAGCAAAAAACATATCGGATAGTAAATTTCGGTGACCTCGTCACACTTCTTCCTCCTTCATTTAGCAATAAAGAACAAAATGAATATGTACATCATGGAACAATAAAGTTCATTGATAAGAGTAAATCATTGGCTGCTGAAATAAAATTTCCTGATAATCAGTATACAATTTCAATAACAATAGCCTCCAAGATTATAGACATTATTTTTGATAAAGATAAAAGTATGTTGTTAAAAATTGTTGATCTAACCGATACAAATATTAAAATCCATCTGTCACCCGTTACATTGGTAAGCAGATTGCTGAGAAAACTAAAAAGAATAATTTTAAGAACGAAGGAAATAAAGATATCAAATCATGCCCCAATATACTATGCAGTACATTTGTGGAATATGAATATAAAAAATTTACCGTTCAAAAATATTCAACTTGCCAGAAATGAGGTACATAAAAAAGGTTGAAATGGTCAATTATCACTGGTCCGCCGATCTGTATCAGAACCAATACAAGGATTTATCCGAACAAAGTGAATAAACTTCTGCAGTCGCGCGTCGATTGCCACAAGATTGCCTCCTTTTTGCTTGGTTGAGCTTGCAAAATAATGAGTCTATTTTTTTTGTTTTTAAGTAAAAATCGTTTGAAATTTAAGTTCATAATTGCTAAATTATAAAAATATAACCTAACCGGTGAGAAACCGTGCTGATTCTCACAAGACTTCATTTTTCGATTGGAATTTTCCGGCAGGTTTGACACCGTTGAGAAAATCCAAAGTTGTGCAGTTAAAATTTTTTTACAACACAAAATGAAAAATATGGCCAAAATACAAATCCTGGTGATCGAAGACAACGATCTGCTGCGGGAAGGTATCACCGAGATGCTCAATAGTAATAGTGAATTTAAAGTCGTGGCGCGATCTGAAGATGGTAACGCCATACGGCAGCTAAAGAGCATGGAGCAGCCTCCCAATGTCGTCCTTTTGGACCTGGGACTGGAAAAAATAAATAGCTTAAAGCTTATGGCTCTGCTTAAAGAAGAATTACCGGCAATTAAGATCATTGCCATGGACATTATTCCTGATCACATCGAAATTGTCGAGTTTGTCAAAGCCGGGGGATCCGGATTCATCCTTAAAAACGCTCCTTTTAGTGATTGGATTAAAACCATCAAGGCCGTCGCAACGGGTAGAAAAGTTCTACCCCCGGTTTTAACGCAATCACTTTTTGCAGAGATTATCGCGCTAGTCCTGAAAGGCAGCGAAGGCATACCTGCCGAAAGGATCCGGTTTACGGACCGGGAACGCCAGGTCATCAACCTGATTGGGGAAGGTTTGAGCAACAAGGAAATCGCTGAAAAACTTCACATCGCCACCTTTACTGTCAAAAGTCATGTACACAATATCCTGGAAAAAATGGAGCTCAGCACACGTCTCCAGGTGGCGGCCTTTGTTCACAAGGAAGGCCGTGTATGAACGCTTTCTTACACTGATGCTTTTTATTCAGATGTGAGTGTCATGGAATCGGACTTGCAAGGTGTGCTGCAATTACAATCCGGTGATATTATTGCCTTGATCGCTTATACTCGGGACAGATCAATCGGTAAATCGTTTGCTATTCATGAAAGGTAATGAAAAACAATAAAGGAAATATACTTCTCGTAGTCTTTTTGTTACTTTTCACAAAAGTAATCCCGGCTAAAGATTTGGTTTTAGAAGATTAATTCCCTTTGCCATAGGAAGAGTTCGACCTTTTTTGAGTTATTATGGACTGAGTCCAAAGTATCCGGAGCGATATATGTCAGAAGATGAGCCGGAATATTATACTGATTTTATTATTACTACTCGAATTGCCTTTCCTGGAATTAAAAAGGATTTGGTGTTTCCTGAAGTAATTTTTTCAGATTTGTGGATCAAACATGTCAGAGGGTATATTCTTTTTCGGAATTGGCCTGAGAGCATGAAATAGAAAAAATAATCAAGGTTACTGATAAATTACAGTATAACTTACGCCTCGACCTGATAGAGGTGCGCAGAGGCTTGATATCACTTTGTAAATCTTTTACCTGGCCCGTCAACTCGGCTGCAGAACGTGAACCTCTGACAGCTGTATCTTCATGGGGATGCAATATTCACAGGATTCTTTGTGTACTTTCGTGACAGAAATGAGTTATGGTCCACAATTGCATTTGAAAACCCGATTCCCGAGACGATATCAATCGTTGGTGGTGTGATATATATGATTTCTTTAACTATTATTGTCATCTTTTTTATCCGTCACCTGATTAAATTTCAGCAAATCTGCTTTTAATCAACAGATAATTCTTGACATTTTGATGTTTTTTTGTTATAATTAATTTTGCTTATTCTGGGGTTTTTGGTGAAGAGTAACGTTGTGAATTTTAATTGGTCGATTATAAAATTAATGATTAATGACTGGAGGTAAAAATGGCAATAAAGGTTGCAATCAATGGATTCGGAAGAATCGGACGGCTGGTATTTCGTGTTTTGAAAGAAAGTCCGAAGTTTGATATCGTTCAAGTCAATGATCTGACGGATGCAAAAACATTGGCACATTTATTAAAATATGATTCCACACAGGGTGCATTTGGTAAAGTAGTAACAGTTGAAGGTGAAAATCTGGTTGTCGACGGAGATAAGTTCAAAGTGTCTGCCGAAAAAGATCCTTCCAAATTACCGTGGAGTGAACTGGGTGTGGATATTGTCGTTGAATCAACCGGCGTGTTTCGCAAGAAAGAGCAGATTGCTCAGCACCTGACCGCAGGAGCCAAAAAAGTCATTTTGACGGTTCCCGCCAAGGACGAAATCGACGCCACCATCGTGCTGGGTGTCAACGATGAAATGCTTAAACCGGAGCACAAGATTGTTTCTAATGCATCTTGTACCACCAACTGTCTGGCACCGGTCGCCAAAGTTTTAAATGACAAGTGGGGTATCGAGTCCGGTTTTATGACCACTGTGCATGCCTACACCAACGATCAGGTTATTCTGGATTTTCCGCACAAGGATTTACGCCGTGCACGGTCTGCAGCCCTGTCGATTATTCCGACGACCACCGGTGCCGCCAAAGCCGTCGGCAAAGTGATTCCGGCCCTGAACGGCAAACTGGATGGTGGTGCCATGCGCGTGCCGACACCGACCGGTTCCGTGGTCGATTTGACCGCAATGTTGAGTAAAGAAACCACCGTCGATGAGATCAATGCGGCCATGAAGGCGGCAGCCAACGGTCCGATGAAAGGTATTCTCCAGTACACCGAAGATCCCATCGTCTCGGTTGATGTCATTCATAATCCGCACTCTTCAATCTTTGATGCCCTGTCGACAATGGTTATGGGCGGCAAAGGCAAGTTTGTCAAGATTCTGTCCTGGTACGACAACGAGTGGGGTTACTCCAACCGTGTCGTTGATTTGATGAAAAAGATGGCCTAAAAAGCGGAACTTTTTTCAGGCAGGTTTATTATAATAGTAACCGGGTCGTTACGGCCCGGTTAAAAAAAGCCAAAGGTGAGAATGCGTAAAAGAATTATAGCAGGCAACTGGAAAATGAACAAGACGCTCGATGAAGCCGTGGAACTGGCTTCACAGTTGAGCGAAAAGGTGACGGAAAATGAAAAAGCGGACGTGGTTATTTGTCCGCCGTATACCAATCTTTCCGCCGTGGCGCAGGTTATCAAGGACACGCCCATCGGTCTTGGTGCTCAAAATTTATTTTGGGAACCAAAAGGCGCTTATACGGGTGAGATTTCGGCCGAAATGCTGAAATCCGCCGGTTGCGAATATGTGATATTGGGACACTCGGAGCGGCGTCAGTACTGTTACGAAACCGACGAGACCGTCAATAAAAAGATCAAACGTGCCTTGCAAGCAGGTCTGGTGCCTATCGTGTGCGTTGGAGAGCTGCTGGAACAGCGTAAAGCCGGTGACACCGAGCAGGTTGTAAAAACTCAGATCAAAGGCGCTTTCGACGAAATCGTTAAAAATGATGTAAAAACGATCATCATTGCTTACGAGCCGGTCTGGGCTATCGGAACCGGAGAAGTCGCCACTCCTCAGCAGGCACAGGATGTGCATAAATTTATCCGCACGCTTTTGGCGAATTTATACGATGAAGAAGCGGCATCGTGTGTACGCATTCAATATGGCGGCAGTATGAAGCCAGCCAATGCGGCGGAATTACTGGCCCGGCCGGATATAGACGGTGGTTTAATCGGTGGTGCAAGTTTGGATGCCGAGTCCTTTCTCGGTATTGTACGTGCTTAATTTATAAGGATGGTGATTTTATGTATGCTTTGTTGATTGGATTATTTGTTATTGTAAGCGCTTTATTGCTGTTTATTATTCTTATTCAGTCAAGCAAGGGCGGTGGATTGAGTGCTGCTTTTGGCGGCGGCAGTGCAATGGGTGGAGTTTTCGGCGGTAAGGGATCGGCTCCGTTATTAACACGGGTTACGACGATCCTTGCTGTTATATATGTGGTGCTTGCCTTGTTGCTGGGAAAGGTTACTCAGGGTAGCGGTAGCGGTACTCGTGAAAGTCTGGTTCAGCGCGAAAGAGAGCGGATGATGAACTCACCCGCTGCCACACTTCCCAAGGTCGACGAACTGGGAGAGACCCAGTAAATACAGGCATACCAGGAGGAGTAATTGTAATTGCCGAAGTGGTGGAATTGGTAGACACGCTATCTTGAGGGGGTAGTGCCCACCGGGTGTGCGGGTTCGAATCCCGCCTTCGGCACTTTAATAATTAGCTGAATAAAAAATAAAGGAGATTGCTCATGCGGAGAAAGTACTCCACAGGACTAGCTCTTGTCATCTTGTTGGGTTTTACATCTATATTTGCTCAGAATACGCAGGAACAGTATAACGCAAAGGTGCAGGAATTAAACAGTGTTCGTGCTCAGATGGGTGCGACCGGTATTACCAAGGACGAGTATGAAAAGCTCAAAGTACAGTTTGATCAGCTGCAAAAAGAAATACAGACGCTTGAAACGAGCCTGAAGGCGGATGCCGAGTTTTCGAAAAAAATTAACGATGCCAAGCTGGCTTATAACGACGGTAATAATGATTATAAAAAAGGTGATTACGAAGCGGCTGTTGTAAATTACAACAAGTCAATTGAATTAAATGCCAGCGATGCGAATGTTTATCGTGGTAAAGGTCTGGCTTTATTAAAACTGCGGAAATTTGATGAAGCAGTGGAAGTTTTTCAAAAAGCAGTGGAAATCGATCCCAGCAACGCAGATGCCTATTCCGCACTGGGAAGTGCGTTGAACCTTCAAAAGGACTATACAAAAGCTATCGAAGCATACGAAAAATCGATCGAACTGGACCAAACAAAATATAAGACGATCTATAATCTGGGCCTCGTATACACCAAAGTCAAAGACAATAAAAACGCTATTAAATACTTTCGTATGGCAACCCAGGTTAATCCCGAATATTACACGGCATTTAACAGCTTGGGTGTCGCGCTGGTTAACGACGATCAACTTGATCAAGCTATAATGGCATTTGACCAGGCAATTGCCGTAAAAGATGACTATGACGAAGCGTATTTTCGAAAGGCGGCCGCCTATAATAAGCTGGGCGAATACGGCGAAGCACTGGCGGCAGCGCAAAAATGTCTCGAGAGCACCCGCAAGTTTAAAGGTGCTGCCAATTATGAAGCCGGTGTTGCCAGTAAAGCCCTCGGTCAACTCAGCGAGGCAAAAAATTATTTTGAGGCTGCCTCAACCGACAGGCAGTGGCGTAAATCCGCTGAATATGAACTGGAGCTTTTGGAAAAAGGCCTGTAATACCATATTGTTAATCCGTCAAGCCCACTTCTGCACAAGGAGTGGGCTTTTATTTTCAGAATCGTGGAGATTATCGCATGTCTGAACTAAATCGTCGTGATTTTATTGCTAAAACCGCTCTTGCCGGTTGCGCAACCGCCAGTTTTACCACGGCACCGGTATCCGTCAATGCTCAGGACCATCCTCAGCTGGTTGTTGCCAAAAATAGCTCACCGGCCGAGTTGGTTAAAAACGCTGTGGAAGGTCTGGGCGGTATGGGACGGTTTGTGAAACGTGGACAATCGGTATTAATCAAACCCAATATAGGCTGGAACCGGATTCCCGATCAGGCGGCCAATACCAATCCGGAGGCGGTCGCACAGGTAGTGAAGATGTGCCTAAATGCGGGAGCAAAGCGCGTAAGGGTATTGGATCGCACCTGCGCACCGGCCAAAAGTTGCTATAAAAATAGTGGTATTGAAAAACTGGCCAATGAGGCCGGCGCAGAAGTGCGGCATGTGGTCGAAAGCCGGTTTCAGGAAGTGAAAATTCCCAATGGAAAATTGGTTAAAAGTTGGTTGTTTTACAAAGATGCCCTGGAATCAGACGTCCTCATCAATATGCCGATTGCGAAACATCATACCATTTCCGGAATTACGCTGGGATTTAAGAATTTTCTCGGCATACTCGGTGGTGAACGTGGCAAGCTGCATACCGATTTTATGACCAAGGTGGTCGACATTAATCTGGCGGTAAAACCGGCATTGACAATCATCGATGCCTACCGTATATTGTTACGTAACGGTCCATCCGGTGGAAATCTCGATGATGTTGCGATAAAAAAAACCATAATTGCCGGAACCGACCGGGTTGCTGTTGATGCTTACGCTGCGACGCTATTTGACGTTGAATTGTCCCAATTGGAATATTTGAAAATAGCATCCGAGAAGGGTTTGGGAACACTGGAACTTGATAAAGTGGCTATAAAGGAAATCGATCTGTCGATCTAGTCGGTTCCCCCTTCAAATCGCTTTTATAATTTGAGGACAAAGGAATGCGAACTACCCGCCGAATCTCTCAAGTACTGTTTTTTCTGTTTTTTGTCTTTTTGTTTATTCAGGCTCGATTCCCGTACGAGACGGATCTTCCGTCGGATCTTTTTTTACGTGCCAGTGCACTCAATTCGGTGATTGTTTTGCTCGCCGGACGTGTTTTTGTGGCCTCACTGGCACTCGGTGTCATTATTTTGGCTCTCGCTATCCCCTTCGGACGATTTTTTTGCGGCTGGATTTGCCCGCTGGGAACTGTTATTGATTTGACGGATAAAATTGTGAAACGCAAGCGTCAAAAAATTCGTGTCCGTCCAACTCTGCGGTTTCGCTGGATAAAGTTTTTTATTTTGGCCGCTCTTATAACGGCTGCCTTTTTCTCATTTCAATTTATCTGGTTTTTTGACCCTGTTGCCATGTTGACCCGCGTTTTCACCGTTGCCGTTTTTCCCGCTTTTGTTTTTATCGTTAATGCGGCATTTTCTTTTGCGTTCACTATCAACTTTCTGGAAAATACGGTTTACGATGTGTATGATTTTGCCCAACGGACTTTTTTCCCGGTCAATCAACCTTATTTTTATCAGGCAATTCCCATTTTTTTTCTGTTTTTAATGATATTGAGTCTCAGTCTGGCAACACGCAGGTTTTGGTGCAGAAATTTTTGTCCGCTGGGCGCTCTTTTGGGGGTATTTTCAAAGTACCGGATCTGGCGGCGTTATGTAATCGATACCTGTACGAATTGTGGTATCTGTCAACGCGATTGCCGGATGAACGCCATTGAGGATGATTTTACCCTGAACAATACGGTGGAATGCATCGAGTGTGCGGAATGTGTTTCGGTTTGCCCGACGAATGCCGTTTATTATCGTCTTGGGCGGCCATCCGTTGGTATAAACAAAGTCGATCTGTCGCGCCGACGATTGGTATTGGCGTCTATCGCCGGAATTGCCGGATTATCGTTGGTCAAGGCCGCTGCGAAAGACCGAAAAAAAACCGGTATGGTATTGCGTCCACCCGGCGCTTTGCCGGAAGAAAAATTTCTCGACCGTTGTGTTCGTTGTCAGGCTTGTGTGCGGATATGCGCCTCCACCGGCGGTTGTCTTCAACCGGCATTAACGGAAAGCGGTTGGGAGGGCATATGGACGCCGGTCTCGGTTCCGCGCCTAGGTTTTTGCGAATATGAATGTAACCTGTGCGGTCGCGTATGTTTTACCGGCGCAATTCAAAAATTGGACATCGAGGTCAAACAAAAGGTTAAAATCGGCCTGGCACATTTTGATAAGACCAGGTGTATTCCATGGTACCGGCAGGAAGACTGTTTGGTGTGCGAGGAACACTGTCCTGTTTCCGATAAAGCCATCAAGTTTGATCTGCAGAAAGCGCGAGGGCCTGATGGTACAATCCGGGCCGTCAAGTTTCCGTACGTCGTTGCCGATTTATGTATCGGATGCGGCATTTGTGAAAATAAATGTCCGCTCGAAGGCGCAGCCGGAATCTATGTGACTCGAGAAAATGAACAGCGGATTTAGGTCATTTTATTGAAAAAAAATGAAGCAATTTACGCATATATTGAGGAAAATTACCGGCCGGGAGTATCAAATAAGAAAATCCTGGGTCGAAAATGACGATGACGGTATACCCGAAAAAATCCGCATCCCGGATATTAATCTGGTGTATTTTTTGGACAGGGCAGCGGAACGAAACAAGCATTGCACCGCATTTATTTATTTCGGTGCTTCTTTTACCTTGGAACAGGTTGAGATATTTTGTTCGGGTAAACTGGCAAAGTTTAAAATTCCAAAAGAAATTGAAATTAAAAGTGTCTTACCGTACAATTTCCTCGGCAAAATATTAAAAAATAAACTGAGGACAAGTGACAGCAATGAATGAATTGGGATATTCATCACAAGCCATTGTGCATGTGGAAACAATCGGCGAGATCGTAAAGATGGTACCTGTTGGGGCCAGTCATGAAGCATCCCTGCTTGCTGAAATATATCAGGTTGTCGAAAGATATTTAAACAAAAATCAACTTTTTTTTATTCTCGATCTGGCTTGTCTGAAAGAACTTGCACCCGCATTTATCGTATTGTTATTGGAAACAACCGCCCGGATTCGACGTAAAGGAGGAGATTGCACACTGATTAACGTCGGTAAATTTTCCCGAAATAGTTTATTGACCTTTAATGTAACCAGTTATCTTGAAATTTTCAGCGATGAAGAATCGGCCATATCAGGATTTCGGGATAAATTCAGCCATAGACTTGAATTTCTGCCCAATCCCCATATGCATGAATTTGATTTTAAAAGCCTAAACGAAAACTATTCTTCTAAAAAATCAATTGAAATCCCCAGCCAGGTGAGTGCCTTGTACAAGGCGTGTGATTTTGTTTTGAATTTTTTGCACGACACACATCTCGATGAAGCCGAATTGGGTAAAATTAAAATAGCTGTATACGAAGGCTGCCTGAACGCAATCGAACATGCGTATCACTCCGATCCCAATCAGATTGTCAAGGTCACAGTGGAAAAAGATCATGAAAAAGCGATAATTACCGTGATTGACCGTGGTGCTGGATTTACGGTGAACCATGATGACGATTTTGATGTCGTCAAGGCAGCTAAAAACAGGCGCACCGGGGGAATGGGACTTCATATTATACGCCGGTCTATGGATGATGTGGATTATAGGGTTGATCCTGTTTTAGGAAACAAGCTGATTATGGTCAAGTATTTTGCCAGTTTACCAAATAACCCTTCCAATATTAAATCCAGTTGGTAATGTCTGTCAAAATGGCATACTCGTCATTATTCTATAAATTAACATATCTTTCTATGTTATTGATTTTATTGTTCTTGAAAAGTATCAATGTTTTTGGCATGACGATTGCTGTAAAAATAAAAAAAGGAATAGTTTAGAATCAAACGGAGTTTATATATTGGAGGAGAAAGAGAAAAATAAAACAGCGGAAGAATCAGTCGATTATCTGGACCAGTATCAGAGGTTACAGGCTGAGTTTATTAATTACCGAAAACGTGTTGAAGAGCAGTGGGCAAAGCAACGTGAAGAAGGCGTGCAGAGCGTCTTGGCTCTTTTATTGCCAGTATTGGATGATTTTAATCTGTTCTTTGGACATCATAAAAACGATAAAGATCAGACGGTAATAATCGGCGTCAAGATGATTTATGAAAAAATGATGTCGAGTTTAACCGCGTTAGGTTTGACCAAGGTGGATACGGATTCTCTTTTTAATCCTGAGTATCATGAAGCTGTTGTGGTGGAGAACAAACAGGGTGTGCCGAGTGGTAAGATACTTGATGTTTGGCAACCCGGTTATTCGTACAAACAAAAGTTGTTAAGACCGGCAAAAGTCAAAGTGGCCGAAGCCGTTGAGGTGCGTGAGAAAAATGAGTGATAAGGATTATTACAACATTTTAGGTGTTTCGGAGAACGCCTCTGCCGACGAAATAAAAAAGGCTTATCGTGAACTGGCAAAAAAATATCATCCGGATAAGCATAAGAACGACAAACGTGCAGAGGATCGCTTTAAGCATATCTCCGAGGCATATTCAGTGCTTGGCGATGAAAAAAAACGTCGTGAATACGATCAGCTGCGGAGGCTGGGTGCATTTGGCCAAACCGGCGGATTTGGACAGGGCGGCGGTTTCCATTCCGGTTCGTTTAATTTTGAGGATCTCAGTTCACTTTTTGGCGGCAAACGGGCGAAAAAAGGCCCTACCGGTGGTTTTGCTTTTGATGGTTTCGGTGATCTTTTTCGGCAATTCATGGGCGGTCAGGAACGTGGAGCGCGTTATTCATCCGGAGCGGTACGGGGGCGTGATGTTTCTGCACAGATTACGGTCCCTTTTGAGGTCGCCTTACGCGGCGGCAAGCAGGTTTTTGCCGTTTCGCAAAACAAAAAGATATCCGTCACCATCCCGGCGGGAATTGAAGACAACAAGAAAATTCGCCTGAAAGGCCAGGGTGAGCCGGGTTACGGAGGCGGAACGGCCGGTGATCTGATATTAACAGTGAATGTGCAACCGCATCCGGTTTTCGATCGGTCCGGAGCGGATTTAAAAACGCGTGTATCGATCAGTGTGGTCCAGGCTGTTTTAGGGTCCAAGATCAAAGTGAAAACATTTAATGGTAAAGATGTCGAATTGAAAATTGCACCGGGCACTCAATACGGTAAACGTTTGAAATTAAAGGGACTGGGTGCGGATATCAACGGCCGAAAGGGCGATATGATTGTCGAGATTTTAATAGATATACCCAAAAATCTCGATAGCCGTAGTAAAAAACTGTTAATGGAATTTGCCCGGCAAGCCGGAATTAAAATTTGAAACCACAAGGAGTTTATCGCGTCATAAAGAGAGACAAAAAAACAGTGATCAATGACTTTACGCGAAAGGATATATCATGAAAAAGCAAAATTATCGTATAATGTTCGTTTTAGCCATATTTGTGGGAGTGGTTGTCGGATTAATCATTGCTTCAAATTTCGATTTAGCGGAACATGGCGTTGCTGCCAGTAGCAGCGGCAGCGAACCGGCACTGGCGCTGGGTTCAAGTGAACCGGCTTCGCCGCAGCTGCTGGAACTGGAAAATCTCAGCAAAGCTTTTGTACAGGTCGCCAAGGAAGTCAGTCCGGCCGTTGTGACCATCAACAGTCAGGCAACGATCCGGTCACAAAATCCGCTTTTTCCGTTTTTTGATGATGAGACTTTCAGGCGGTATTTCAGAGTGCCCGAACAGCAGGAACAGGTTCGCCGCGGATTAGGTTCCGGTGTTATTGTGAATTCGGACGGTTATATCCTCACCAACAACCACGTGGTCAGCGAAGCAGACGAGGTGACCGTGGTGTTTGAAAATGAAGAATACGACGCCGAGATCGTCGGAACGGATCCTGAAAGCGATCTCGCGGTCGTCAAAATCGATAAAAAAGGATTACCGATCATAAAACTGGGCGATTCTGAAAAACTGGAAGTGGGAGAATGGGTTTTAGCTATCGGCAATCCGTTTTCAGATATTCTCCAGCATACGGTGACCTCGGGTATCGTCAGTGCTAAAGGGCGTAATCTGCCGATCGGCGACGGACGGCGTATCCAGTATCAGGATTTCATTCAGACCGATGCGGCCATTAATCCCGGCAACAGCGGCGGTGCATTGGTTAACCTGAGAGGTGAGCTGGTGGGTATCAATACGGCAATTCTCGGACAGGCCAATGTGGGCATCGGTTTTGCTATTCCTGTCAACCTGGCCCGGAACGTTATGGAGCAATTGATTGCCGACGGTCGTGTGGTTCGCGGATATCTGGGTGTTTTAATCGAATCGGTCGATGATGATATGGCCCAGGCCTTTGAGATGGAAAAGGCCGGCGGTGCTCTTGTTCAACGTGTCGTTAATGACAGCCCCGCTCAAAAAGCCGGTATCGAGCCCGGAGATATCATACTTGAGGTTGAAGGTACGGAAATTACCGACAGTAATCATTTGACGAATTTAATTGCCGGTTATGAACCCGGTACCAAAGTCGATATGACCATTTGGCGTGAGGGTAAAAAGAAAGAGATCAGCGTTAAACTGACCGAGCGTCCGACCGGTGGTGATGAACTGAGTGTCGAACCGGCACAAAAAGATGTCACTGAAAAGTTAGGCCTGGAAGTCCAGGACCTGTCATCTCAACTGGCGCGTCGTTTTGGTTATGAAGCGGAAGAAGGTGTGCTGATTACCAACGTACGCCGCAGTTCCATCGCCTCCCGTGAGGGTCTACGGCCCGGTGATCTGGTGCTTTCCGTGGCACGGCAACCCGTTACCAATGTACGCGAGTTTTATAAAATTGTCGAAAATGCCAAACCCAATCAAATCCTCCTGTTCAGACTTAAAAGAGACGATGTGAGCTTTTTTAGAACATTGAGGGTACCAAAGGATAAAGACGACGAATAAGAAGAAATAAACTGTGGAGAATATTTAAAATGCCAACTTATGACTATCTGTGCCAGGATTGTGGTTACCGGTTCGACTTCTTTCATAAAGCCAGTGATGAGCCGCTGGAAATATGTCCCCAATGTAACGGCAAGGTACAACGGCTCATCAGCGGCGGTTTGGGATTGATTTTTAAAGGCAGCGGATTTTATATTACCGATTATAAAAACGGAAAAAAAGAAAAAAAGGAATCGGTTGCCACGGAAACACCCGCCGAGAAAAAGAGCACGGATAGTAAATCCACTGGCAGTAAAGACGCTGCTTAGGTTTTATTATTTAACGCAGCTGCTGTTTGAGAAAGCTGCAAACATATCGATCACAGGCACATGAGAAGAGATTCTCGTGTGCCTTTTTTTGTTCCATAAATTTTTAATAATCTGACAAATTGTCACATATAGTGACTTTTTGTCAGTATTAAGAGGGTGCAGAGTGTGAAAAAAATGAAAAGATTGTCTTCTTATTCACCTGTTTTTTTTATGTTTAAAGTGTTCTGTTCTTGTGGCATGACTCTTGCAATTAATGTGAAAAAAATGAAAAATGATATACTGTACATATAAATCCGAAAAGGAGAAATACAATGGGAAAAATAATCGGGATCGATTTAGGAACAACAAACTCATGTGTAGCTGTAATGGAAGGCGGGGAACCTGTCGTTATACCCAGTTCAGAGGGCTCTCGAACCACTCCTTCGGTGATTGCATTTTCCAAATCCGGAGAGCGGCTGGTGGGACAGGTTGCCAAACGACAGGCTATTACCAATCCTGAAAAGACCATATATTCAATAAAGAGGTTTATGGGACGGCGTTATAAGGAAGTGTCGCACGAGATCGAGGAAGTGCCTTACAAGGTTGTTTCCGGACAAAACGATGTGGCCAAAGTGAAAATCGACGATAAGGAATATTCGCCTCAAGAAATTTCAGCCATGATTCTGCAAAAGATGAAACAGACCGCTGAAGATTATCTCGGACAGAAAGTAACCGAAGCGGTGATTACGGTGCCGGCTTATTTTAACGACAGCCAGCGCCAGGCCACAAAAGAGGCCGGAGAGATCGCCGGACTGACGGTAAAAAGAATCATCAACGAGCCCACGGCAGCCTCCCTGGCATACGGACTGGATAAAAAGAAAAATGAAAAGATCGCTGTATATGATTTGGGTGGCGGAACTTTCGATATTTCCATCCTTGAAATAGGCGACGGTGTATTTGAGGTCAAGTCCACCAACGGTGATACCCATCTGGGTGGTGATGATTTTGATCAAAAGATCATTGACTGGATGGTCGACGAGTTTATCAGGCAGGAAGGAGTGGATCTGTCCAAAGATCCCATGGCACTGCAGCGTCTTAAAGAAGCTGCTGAAAAGGCAAAGTGCGAGGTGTCCACAACCACGCAGACCGAGTTGAATCTTCCGTTTATCACGGCAACGGACACGGGACCCAAACACCTTAATATGACTCTGACACGGGCAAAGTTTGAACAATTATGCGACGATCTGTTTAGGCGATCCATCGAGCCCTGCAAGATAGCGCTTAAAGACGCTAAAATGACGGCAGGCGACATCGATGAGGTTGTTCTGGTAGGCGGTTCAACACGGATGCCCAAGGTACAAGAGCTTGTTAAAGAGCTGTTCGGTAAAGAACCACATAAGGGTGTTAATCCTGACGAAGTGGTCGCCATCGGTGCTGCCATTCAGGGCGGTGTTCTGGGCGGCGAAGTGGAAGATGTTCTGCTGCTGGATGTCACACCGTTATCCCTGGGTATTGAAACCATGGGAGCCGTAACGACACGGTTGATCGAGAAAAATACCACCATTCCCACGCGAAAATCGCAGGTTTTTTCAACCGCTTCGGACAATCAAACCACGGTTGAAATTCACATTTTACAGGGTGAGCGGGAAATGGCCCGTGACAATCGTACCCTCGGCCGCTTTCATCTGGACGGTATTCCGCCGGCACCGCGCGGAATTCCGCAGATTGAAGTCACGTTTGATATCGATGCAAATGGTATTCTGAATGTATCCGCAAAGGACAAGGCGACCAATAAAGAGCAGTCCATTCGTATCGAGGCGTCTACAGGTCTGTCGCAGGAAGAGATCGATAAGATGGTCAATGATGCCAAAGCCCACGCGGCCGATGACAAGAAAAAGCGTGATTTAATCGATACGAGAAACCAGGGCGATCAACTGGTGTATCAAACGGAGAAAAATATTAAGGAAAACGCAGACAAGATCAATTCTGACCTAAAAAACAAACTCGAGGCGGCTGTCGGCCGGCTCAAAGAGGCCATAAAGGGTGAAAATGTTGATGAAATGAAATCGGCTATCGATGCCCTTAACCAGCAGTGGCATCAGGCGGCGTCCTCCATGTACGAGTCGGCAACGGCGCAGGGACAGGATACCGGAGGCCAGCAAGCCGGAGAAGCTACACAGGAAGGTGCCGGTGAAAAGAAGGAGCAGGATGCGGAAGAAGCTGATTTTGAAGTGGTGGATGACGATAAATAGTGGCTAAGAATGATCTCTCAAGATAAACTCACAATCAAGACTCAAGAAGCCCTCATCCGGGCGCAAAATCTGGCCACCGAGAACGGTCACCAGCACCTGGAGCCTTTACACTTGCTCACCAGCCTGCTGGAATCAGCCGAAGGTATGGGGCGCGTGGTGCTGAAAAAGATCGGTGTTGAACCTGATCTGTTGCTGGACCGTGCAAGGGAGGCCCTGAAAAAGATTCCTCGTATATCCGGCGGCACCGGACAAATATATCTGTCTCAACAGTCCGATAACCTGCTGGAGAAGGCGCTTAAAGAAGCAAATTCCATGCGCGACGAGTATGTGAGTGTTGAGCATGTGATGCTTGCTTTGGCCGAGGACACGACACAAGCCGGATATATATTGAAGGAGAGCGGTGTCTCCCGTGCAGATGTCCTCAAAGTAATGAAGGAACTTCGGGGTACCCATCGTGTCACCGACAGGAATCCCGAAGGTAAATATCAGGCGTTAAATCGTTATGCCCGCGATCTCAACCAACTTGCGCGGGCCGGCAAGCTGGATCCTGTTATCGGACGTGACGAGGAGATCCGCCGTTTATTGCAGGTTTTATCGCGCCGTACCAAGAATAATCCGGTTCTCATCGGGGAGCCCGGTGTGGGGAAAACCGCCATAGCTGAGGGGCTGGCACATCGGATAATTCAGGGTGATGTCCCGGAAAATCTGAAAAGCAAACGAATAATGGCCCTGGACATGGGTGCGCTTATCGCCGGTGCAAAATTTCGCGGTGAGTTTGAAGAACGGCTCAAGGCCGTTCTTCAAGAGATCGTCCAATCAGATGGGCAGATTATATTATTTATCGATGAATTGCATACGCTTGTGGGAGCCGGTGCGGCTGAAGGCGCCATGGATGCCTCCAATATGCTCAAGCCGGCTCTGGCGCGAGGAGAGCTTCGGTGTGTGGGCGCAACCACCCTTGATGAATACAGTAAATATATTGAAAAGGATGCGGCCCTGGAGCGCCGGTTTCAGCCCATATTTGTGCAACAGCCGGGTGTTGATGAAACCATATCGATCCTCAGGGGCATCAAGGAAAAATATGAAGTGCATCATGGCGTTCGTATACAGGACCGGGCACTGGTTGCTGCCGCGACATTGTCGGACCGGTATATAACCGACCGGTTTTTACCGGATAAAGCCATTGATTTGATCGACGAAGCAGCATCAAAGTTAAGAATCGAAATCGACAGTATGCCGGCGGAACTGGAGCAGGCGGAGCGGAGGATCAAGCATCTGGAAATCGAACGCCAGGCATTGCGAAAAGAAAAAGATGATGCCTCAAAAAAGCGGCTGGAACAGATTGAAAAAGAGATCGCCAATCTCGATGAGACGAGGAACGAACTCAAGGCGCATTGGGAATTGGAAAAAGGTATTATCGCCCAAATTCGTTCGATCAAAGAACAAATCGACAAAAGTAAAACAGAAGCCAACAAAGCCGAACGTGAGGGTGATCTGACGCGTGCTGCCGAATTGAAATACGGCCGGTTGGTTGATCTGCAAAAAAAATTACAGGAAGAAAATCAAAAACTGATAGACACGCAAAAAGATCGCCGGTTGCTTAAGGAAGAAATTGACGAAGAAGATGTGGCGGATGTTGTATCCCTATGGACGGGCATCCCTGTTCAGCGAATGCTGGAAAGTGAAAAAGAAAAACTTTTAAAAATTGAAGAGCGCATTCATCAGCGTCTGGTGAATCAAAATGAGGCCGTTGAGGCAGTGGCCAATGCCGTTCGGCGGTCGCGGGCCGGATTGCAGGATGTCGCTCGGCCCATCGGCTCATTTATATTTTTAGGATCGACGGGTGTTGGAAAAACCGAGCTGGCACGGGCTCTGGCGGAATTTTTATTTGATGATGAGCATGCGCTGGTACGCATCGATATGTCCGAATATATGGAAAGGCACTCGGTTTCCCGGCTCATCGGCGCTCCGCCGGGGTACGTGGGGTATGAGGAAGGAGGCCAGTTGACTGAAGCGGTGCGCCGTCGTCCCTATACCGTGGTTTTACTGGATGAAATTGAAAAAGCCCATACGGAGGTGTTTAATATTTTACTCCAGGTGCTCGATGAAGGCCGGCTGACGGATAATAAAGGTCGGGTCGTGAATTTTAAAAATACCATCATCATCATGACATCAAATCTGGGCGCTCAATTGATAATGGAAAAAACGGCACAGCTAACGGCTGACAACAGATCGAGCGTTCATCAGGAAATTACGCGGGATATTTTACAGATTTTAAAAAGCCGGTTGCTACCTGAATTTTTGAACCGGATCGATGATGTCATTGTGTTTCATGCATTGGGAAAAGCGGAAATGATGCACATTGTCGATCTTTTGATGAAGAATGTGCAACTGCTGCTGGAAAAACACCAATTGCGCATCGAGCTTTCTCCGGAAGCGAAGCAGTATTTGGTAGATGAAGGTTATGATCCCGCTTTTGGTGCGCGCCCCCTGAAAAGGATCGTTCAGAAAAAAATAATCGATCAGCTTGCTGTTCAAATGCTGGAAGGTAAATATAAAAACGGAGATGTCGTACATGTCGGATTTAAAAATAATTCCCTTGATTTTAATTGAAAAAGGAATTAATTTTTATAATATGCTGGAACTATTCAAAAATTGTGTCGTTAAAGTTTAACATTTAAATATCGGAGGATTTTCAATGAGAAAATGGTATGGCTTTGCAGTCTTGTTCATTGTTGTGGGACTATTAGCCGGATGTGGTGGGAAGAAAAAATTGACTGAAGAGCAGTTATACGCCAAAGCGGTGGATTATGAAAACAAGGAGATGTGGGACAGTGAAGGCGAGGTATTGGAAGAAATTATAACCCGCTTTCCCGAATCAGCGCATGCGGATTCCATACTTTACAAGCTGGGTATCAGTTATGCCAGTAATTTAAAGGATTTTGAAAAATCAGTTGCTTCGTTTAAAAAGTTGGTGGAAGCCTATCCGGAAAGTAAATATGTCATCCAGGCTTCTTTTATGATCGGCTACCGGTATGCAAATGATGAAGGTATACGGGATCTGGACAAGGCCCGTGAGTGCTATGAACAATTTCTGCAAAAATATCCTGATCATGAGTTGGCCACTTCTGTTAAATGGGAATTGGACCATCTGGGTCAGGATATTACCGATATTGAATTACAGCTGCAAGCCGAACAAGGCGAACAAAACTAGCCTGCATTATTCATAAACTTTTGAAAAAATGGTGCTATAATTAAATATAACAAAAACTTACAAGAGTTGGTGATTCTGAA
>JAFGEC010000274.1 GCA_016931775.1 Candidatus Zhuqueibacterota bacterium
GGCCGATTTGAAAGGTATTTGTTTTTTGGCCGCCGTATTGAATGGCATACAGGCCGGGATCGCGCACAGTTGAAAAGTCAAATTTTACATAGTTGTAACGCAGATACGGGCCCCATTCCTTCACCGCGCCGCTGTATTTTTCAATCCATAAACCCTGCTCGTCCAGCCGTAACAACGTGGCCGAGGTAAGCGGTTGATCATTTTTATCCAGTTCAATTACGGCGATTTTTTCTTGATCGGGTGCATAACCGACCTGAGAATATCCGATCATGGGGGGACGCGTCCAATTTGGGATGATGTTTGGCGTAAGTATCCATTCGACGACCGTGCCTGTTTTTTGGGACGGAATCAAAGAGCGCACCACAAACCAGCCGTTTTGCGCTACATTCCGGCCGTCCAGCAGCATTAAATCACCGGTCAGTGACTTTATTTGTATACGGCGTGCCGGATCTTCCGGCGCTAAAAGAAGGGTTTGACCCTGGGCAATCGGTTTCGATTCCACATATTCGCCACGTCCGCGGTCGTCGAAAGTGGAATGGTCCGCAAACTGGCGCAGTTGGGTGTCGGCTGGTTTGACATCCATCGGGCCGGTGGGATAGTGGGGAATTAGACCGGATTTATTGTCCATAAGGTATATTTTGCCGAAATATGCCGACGGTAAAAATTCCAAATTGAATCCTGTCCGTCCCTCCAGTTTGAGCGGCAGCGGGGTGTCGAGAATGACACTGAAACGAATGCCCCTTCCCTCCGGGCGAACCTGAAGTCGGGAATCAAAATCAAAATCCTCGTAACGGAGCAAAACATCGATGCTGTTATTTTCCCGGTTCACATTTCGCTCAATAACCTTGGGAATTTGATCCCACTGTTCCGGCGTGGGTTTAAGTCTGACGGCACCACCGGTCGCCGTACGTTCACCGTGATGAACCAGTAAAATACCGGCTGTTTTTTCATCAAAAAACATGCCGTTATACTGGTTTTCAAAAACCAGCACATTAAAGCCGCGGGTTTCAAAATACTCTTCATCGTTGAGTTTGAGAAGGTTGTCTTCACAATAGCCGGGATTGTAAAGGAGAGTAAAAAATACAGCAATAAAAAAAATGTTGATTGATCCAAATTTTGGGGAGTTTACTATCATTTTTCCTCCTGGGTAATTCTATTCGTTATTGTCCTGCTTTTGGCCTGGTTCAGAATCTTCGTATGCCTCTTTTCCATTATGTGTGGTGGTAAATATTACTTACCATTATACGAACACAAAAAAGAAAATACAAGCAGAAAAGATAAAGTTTGACGATCTTGTATGTGCTTTTAGAGTATATCAATCACTTTCAATGTCTGAACCGGAATGACCTGAAAAAGTAAAAATATTCACACAAAATCCGGCCGATAACCATACCGTAGATGTATCCAATCGCATTGCAATTCAAGCAAATCAGATTGTTATTGACAATAAATTTATGAGAAAAATCGGTTTGAAAGCAACGCCCAAAGATAATTTGTCTGCTCCGGGTTTGTTGCGAAAAATATCATAATCATCGTACGGATTTCCGTGTTTTTAAGTTTTAACATGAAAAAAACATCCCAATTCTTGTTTTTCTCTCCATCGTTACGTATATTTCATTACAGCGTGACAAGATAAATCCCGGTAACATTTATCAAAAAAGCCAGGGAGACTTTAACATGCGAAAAATACTGTTTGTTTTGTTGATGTTTTTCACCGTTTCCTCCCCCGCCGATACCATCATCGGTTACTATTTTCACATCACCCTCTCCACAACGTCCGATTGGTGTGCCGTCAGTATAAAAAACGCCGACCTGCTGGTACTCGATTATGAGGTACTGATCGACGAATCTCCCAACAGCCAGATTCATTCATTGGCCATCAACCAGCCTGGGAAAACCAGTCTAATATCCGTCAAATATATCGCGTTTTTAATCGGTGATAATTATGAACTGCCGGATAAGTTAATTGCTGAAACCACCAAAGGAGACTGGGGCAACGTTCGTGTATTGGTACAGGGTTTTAAAAATGGAAATCTTGCTGAATTACTTGATTTTTCCAATAACGGATCCATTCCCGGCGATCCAACGAATAGCCGTACCTTTGAGATTCCACGCAGTGAAATTCTGGAGACGGATACCGCAGAAATCGAAACCGTACCGGCAGATGCGGAAAAAAAACTGTTCGCTTTTTATTATCCCTGGTACGGCTCGCCAGACGGGCCCAACGGCGCCTGGTTTCATTGGGAACCAAACAATCAATACGCCTCCACCCATGAACCTCTGCTGGGTTATTATGACTCCGGCTCGCCGGAGCTTCAGCAGCAACATCTGGCATGGGCAAGGGAGGCGGGAGTCGATGTCTTTATTTGTTCTTGGTGGGGAAAAGACTCTTATGAAGACCACCGTCTGGTTGAATTTTTGGACCAGGCGGAAAATTCGCCGGTGAAATTATCCATTTACTTTGAAACCAACAGTGAAATTGAGAATGCCGATCAAGCACAGCGCCCCACCGTGGTGAAAAAACACTTACGCTACGTATTGGATCAGTACGGTGCGCATCCTGCGTTTTTTAAATATGAGGGCAAACCGGTTATATTTTTGTACGGACTGCCCCTTAGCCGCATGCCCCTTGAGGACTGGCAGGGTGTTTTGGAGGATTTGAGAGGCGTGGGATATTCGTTTTTTGTCAGTGTCGACAGTTATAATGCGCTGGCTGTCAAGATTTTCGACGGATTCCACACGTATAATCCGTTATATCACACGCAGGAAGAGTTAACCTCCATTTTTACCACAAATTTGGTTCTGTCCCACTATCACCACAAGGTCTTTGCCGGAACGATTTTGCCGGGTTACGATGATACGGTCATCCGAACCCCGGGTACCGTGGTCGAGCGGGAGGGAGGACGGTTCTATCAAATGCAGTGGGAGGTGGTAAAGCAAATAAATCCTCCATGGGTGCTCATTACCTCGTGGAATGAATGGCACGAAGGCAGTGAAATTGAGCCTTCTATGGATTTTGGGAAGCAATATATAAATCTGACCAAAGACGGCGACGATGGTTGGAATCCTGGTGGCGGTGTTAAATCCAACATATACGAACCGGTTTCTTTTCAGCTGCTGCCGGCTTTTCCCAATCCTTTTAACGGCAATGTGCGGGTGATCTTTACACTGCCGCACCATTCCGATGTGCGGGTGGATGTGTTCGATACTCTCGGTCGTAAAATAAAATCTCTGATGAATGAGCAAAAAAACAGCGGTATTTTTACCGCCACATGGGACGGCTGTGATGAAAACGGAAATAAGGTGGCCTCCGGCTTGTATTTGATCCGTGTACAGGCTGGGAAACAAACCGCTATCGAAAAAACGATATTTTTAAAATAAGAGTTTTTAGAGCAGCGGAATTTGGCGGGGCCGACAAAATACAGGTTTGAGGTCAAACCGGGCAAACGATACCACATTTTATCGGATGGAGAATGGAGGCGCATGAGCCCAACCGGTGAACAATCGCGTGACGGCATGCCAATTGCCGTTCTCCCAAAAACTGAAATCTGATTCTTAATACGGGAAAAGTGAAAAATGGATAGTATACAATGGCAGTGGTCGTCTTTTGAAAAATTGACTTGTATCGAGTTGTACAAAATCCTCAAAGCCCGCCAGGATGTCTTCGTGGTCGAACAAAACTGTCCATTTCACGAAATCGATGGACTCGATCCTAAATCTTGGCATCTGGCCGGCTGGAGTGGTGAGTCTCTGGCCGCATATGCCAGAGTCGTTTTCCCCGGCGCGCGTTTTCCCGAGCCGTCTATCGGCAGGATTTGTACCACGCAAAAATGGCGCGGCAAAGGGACCGGTAAAGAATTGATGCGGATAGCCATCCGCCGAACGCTGGAAAAGTACCCTGAAAGCGATATCATACTCTCCGCGCAGGTTTATCTGGATCGTTTTTACCGTGGTTTTAGTTTTTTCCCCGTGGGGGAGCCATATGATGAGGATGGGATTTTGCATGTGGATATGTTGAGAAAATTTAACAGAGAACTTTGAAGCAGGGCGTTTTCCTTGCCCTGATTTTTTGTTTGCCGAAAGTAATAACTGTTCTTTTATCGGTTATTATAAAAAGAAACGAAACAGGACAGAGTTTTTTGATACCTTTCCCAAAAGGCCTCAGCCGGTCCAACGAAAAATTGAATTTCTTCCATCCTCGCAGTAACCTAAAATATAATCAATTCCATAGCAATATTTGGAAAAACCGCGCTGAATTAAATTAAATTTACGGATCAGCTCGACCGCCCAGACCGGGACCAGTCTTTCGACCTTGATTTCAAGGATCACCGGAGCAAACTCACACATTGCTGTCGCCGGATCATCGTAATAAATCATATCCTCTTCCCGGTATGCCAGATCGATGGAATCGCGAGTGGCTCGGTAGCAGAGCTCGCGGTCGAAAGTGATCCGGCCGTATTCTTCCAAATCGGTAACATACGGTTCACGAACATAACGGACGTGCAGTTTGGGCTGCGCGCCATACCAGTAAATTAGATCATCGAAGCTATCCAATTGCTCTTTAAAATGTGGCTGCTTGTGGTCGCTTTCTCTGGGACTGAATATTTTCGGCCATTGATCGATCGGAACGGAATACCTGTGTTTCCAGATGACACTGGCCCGGCGGTACTTGACCTCAGGCCAGATTCGATCCGATGCTTGTAAACCATAAAAACGGGCGCGTGATTTATAACGCGTTACTTTGCGAAATTTAGTATCGTAATAAAATAGCAAATCAGGTGTGTCAAAATACAGATTGTTGACGATATAAGAATTTTCTCCGTCTGGAACATGGCTGTCCAGGGTACAAAAATTCTTGATATACTCACGAATGCCAACGGCTTGTTCCTCGGTTATGGTATATTTCAACTCATACCGTCTTATTTCACTTAAATCTCTCAATATTAAAAAACCTCTTTATTATCCATCATCGATTTTTCACTTTTATAGAATCACGGCTCACCATCGTTTACTGGTCAAGTTGCTCATATCCGTCAATTCCAATGGCAAAATATAAATCAAATAAAGCATGAGCAACTTCCCGTCTTTTTTCAATTAACAGTCTTTGGGTGTCAAAGATTGTCCATTCCATTTCAACAACTTCGTCCGGCATCAGGGTTTCGTGCTTTTGCGCCTGCTGAACGATGTCGGTTGTAAGAGAAATAAACTCCTCCGCCATGGATTTGAAATTTTTCCAATCCAATAATAGATCTTGATATATATTATAGGTAGACCTGACTTCCTCTTCAATGGTTTCTTTTATTGCATCGGATTCGTCTGCTTTTTTTTGCACAGCAAGATTTGTAGCTTTAATATTACCTAAATTCCAGTTAAAAAGGGGCAGGGTGATTCCCGTCATAAATTCACCCCAATCTTCACGGCGATTTTTTTCGGCATGATACGAGAATTCAACAAAGTTGAACCATGGAATTAATTTCAAGTATTCGAGCCTTTTTTGGCTGTTGGCCAACTCGATGCGTTGGTATATCAGATCGATCTCGGGGCGCTTTTCAATCGCAAGGCTGATCAATCCTTCCACATCCTGGGTGACTTCTGGCAGATCATTTATAATGATCGGTGTATCATCAGCCATGTTCGTACGTTTGGCAAGCTTTCTTCGGGCCAATCGTTGATTTTGAAGGGCTCTGGCCAGATCGTTGTTGGATTCTGCCTGCCACATTTTTGCTTTTGTGAAATATACAATCGAGCGTTGCCCCAGCTTGACCAACTCTTCGATAATTTGAATTCTCTCATTCGCTTTGGATATCCTTTTCTGGGCAATTTCTGCAAGGTCATCATACATCAGGACATCCGCAAAATCTTTTCGGATTTTTGTGATAAGTTCCTGGCGGAATCGTGTTTTGTCAACACGACGATCCCATAAATCTACTCTTGCCTGCTGTCTGTCTTCTCCCAATTCTCCAAGTTGCGGGAACCGGAAACGTAAACCGGCTCTCAGTTCATCAAATTCTTCCGTATAATAGCGGGTTGATACATCACTAATTCGGAGTTCAGGATTTCGCAGCCAACCGCTGGATTGAAGACGGTGATTCGCGATTGCGACATTCGTGTTTAATGAAGTCAACTTTTCACTGTATTTTAATCCCAGTTCAATCACCTGACGTTCGGTGAGTTGTGTTGCACTGCTGTCGGGTACACTGACCGGTTCAGCAGTGAGTACCGCACTATCCGTCCCGCTACTCTGCTGTGCACAAACAGGCATCGCAATGGATGTTAAAATGTATATGCTGAAAATACAATTAAAAAATACCTGCCACCTGAAGTTTTTAGACGGTGAAAAAGCAGATTTCATAATTCCTCTTTGAACTGACATCATTTTATATCAACATTGCAAAATAAAGGATTTTCGTTGTCCATATCAAACGCGATAAGAAAACGATTTGGGCCATTTGGACATATGCCTTCAGGTTTTAAACCCGGAAAACTGAAAAAACGAGTGGTTTCAAATCGTCCGTCAGCAGTACGGTCGATTCGAAAAAACGAGCCCAGTTGGCCGTCTTTCGCGGCGTCAACGATCGTAGATAATATCCACAAATTGTTGTTTTGATCAAAAGCCAAATCTGAAATGCCAGCTGTTTTATTCTTATATTGCCCCAAAGGTATATAGGCATATAACGATATCTGATTCAATGCTAACTTTTGAGTTGTAAAAATATCATCCACATCTTTAATTTTCCAGATAATGGCACCTTTTGGGGAAACGGGTTCTTTTAATCCGAGATAGAGGGTTTTGTCATGGAAGGCCGCACCTTCGATATTCAAAACAGGCTGCCCATCACTGTCAAATCTATCGAGGCCCAGGTTTTTTAAATCAAGCAATGGATAAGCCTCGAGTAATAAGGACAACAATCGTATCTTTCCTTGCACGACAAACTTTTCACCTTCTCGTTTCACCTTGAGGATCAGTTCTCTACTTCCGGGTCGTTTGCCGCGCTTGCTGATATTTTGTGATGATATCAGATAAAATGTATTGTCTCCTGCAGGGGCGATCGCTTCCAAATCATTTACTGTACCAATTCCGATCAAAGGTACGGGAGTTGAATCCACTTTGCCGTTCTCGTCCATTAAAAAAACGTATGCGGCATGATCGCTTGGAGTCTCCTTTATACCCGTATCATCGCTTACAATCAAATATTTACCGATATCGGGCAGCCAGGCAATCCCTGAAGGTTCAAATCGGGTCTTTTCCCACAGGGATTTCTGGACATCCATATTTTTCAATGGCGGATTTTCTTTCGGCTGATCAAATTGCTCTTTTGTATCGATTTCTGAAGCTTCTGCCGACGGATTAAGATAACTGTTACTCTTATCGTGTCGTGAAATGCGTGCTTTGACAATTTCACCGGGAATTAATTGATGTTCTTCCGGCAGTTCAATCCTGACCTTGCGTGCCCAAAAGAACTGACCTCGAAATGCCAATCGCTCCGATATCATGGCAAATCCCGGATGTACGAACGAAATAAAACCGGTCGTATTGTTAGCCTTCGAACGGGTTGAGAATATTTCCACCTTCATCCCTACTTGAGGTGCCAGGTTTGATTGTTCGGGAATATAAACATCTAAAAATTTTGGTTTTGTCTCCTCGACTGTAAAAATGGGAGTAAACCTGTCCACGATGTCGCCTTGACGTACCCACATTTCCGTTACATAACCGTCACACGGTGCGACGATCGTTCTTAGACTCACCCGGTATTCAGTATCTACGACCAGGCGCTGCAATTCTTCGGCATATTCCATTTGCTCCAATAACAGAGATCTGGTCATTTCGTTCATGTCCGCGTCTTTTAATATTTTACGGGATTGCCGTGTCTTTTCCAACTGCTGCCGGTGGTAATCCAGGTCCTTGTTTTGCTCCCTCAAGTAAGTCTCCAATGCATCGCGCTGGAGTATCAAATCAGCCAAATCCCTGCTGTAACCAAGTCCTGCCGATCCGGCACTTTGCAACCGTGCGATTTCGCCATTTAGCCCGGCCAGCTCTGTGCTTTTTGACTCGATTAACGATAATCGTTCTATCAGGGCCGATGCTTCGTTTTCCAGCTGCAGCCTCATGCTTTGAACCTCAATTGAGAATCGATCGCGCTGAGCGCTCTCATATTTCTGAAGACTGGTCAACTGCTCTTTAAGCCGGTCGAGATTCGTTTTTAGATCTGCCAGGTCGAGCGTTGCCAGGACCTGGTCTTTTTGCACCGAATCGCCGATAGATATCAGTACATTTTGAAGTCTACCTGATTCTCCGGCGCTGAGCTGGTGAGATTTGCTTTCCACAACGCCGATCAGTTGCTTATGCATGGACCAATCTTTTAACAGGTAAACCGTTATGACGAGAGCCACGATCCAGAGTAGAACGTACAGGTTAATATTGTGGGTTTGTCTGATTTTTTTTAATTTCATAATATTATACTTGACCTCCAGTAAAACTTCCTGGTTGGTGTAAGAAAAGTTTAATTCAAAAATGCATCATCAATCCGACGTTTAAGGTATAAAAATTACCATAAGGTTTTTCATTTGTGAGTTTATAACCTTGAAGAGATTTTTCTTTCCAAAAATTCACCTGATAACGGCCGGTTATATTGATGGCAAAAAGTTTATAAAGTTTTAATTCCATCCCTAAACCAGGCTGGATGGAAATATTGCTGAAACCGTCATTTTCCTCCGAAACATCGACTTTATTTTTATAGTCCCATTGTAATGTGTTGATGCCTGCACCGAATAAAAAATAGGGATCCATAATATACCGGCTTTCGGATCCTAAAAAATATTTCATGTTTACAGTATAACCGCCAAATACGATTTTTGTTTTTCGGCTGTTCGGGTCCTCGGCTTTCAGGTCATAAGTACCGTATTCCAATTCAATCCCGATTCGATGATTCGGCATCACTCCCAATATAAGATGCCGGCCCATGCCGCTGTTATAAACATGGTGAAAATCACCTTCAAGCGGCCCGCCATATCCTGTTCCTGCACCAAGATAAAAATATTTGTTGGCCAATCCCTGACGTATATTCAGGAAGCAGCAAAGAAAAAGAAACAGAAATGCAGCGGTGGTTTTTTTCATTTATTTCTCCATTGGAATGTGATTTTTATTTGATGAGGATCATTTTTCGTGTCTGTCGAAAATCCTCAACCTGCATTTGTATAAAAAACATTCCCGATGGTAAAGTGCGTCCTGAATCATCTGTACCGTCCCAGAGAACCTTATGCCTTCCCTGTTCCTGAATTTCATCGACCAGCGTCTTTAAATATCCGCCGAGAAGTGTATATATTTTGATTTTGACCCGGCCGTTCCGGGGTAAATCATATGAAACGACGGTCGCCGAATTGAAGGGATTGGGAAAATTCTGGTTGAGCAAAAACGCCTTCGGTATGGATGTCTGATGATTGTTCTCAACCGCCGAAATCAGGTTACTGGACCCGCGTGTGGGTTTATTGAAAAGCCTCCATGAACTGGTGCCGTCCGGGAAACGGCCTTCGCTGTAATCCGCTTTCTGTGCATTAAAGTCATAAAAATCGAGTCCTGTTGTACTGTCCGACGCTGTTAATATAATCACATCATCCCCCTCGGATGAAAAACCGAAACCAAGGACATCTTCATAAATAACGAGATATGCTCCCGGATCTAGAATCGTGTTCGCAGGAAAACGCCATTTGGTGTTTTTGGAGCGCTGGTCGGAGAGGTAACAACCGGATAAATTAAAAGGCGCGCTGCCACGATTATAGATTTCCACCCAGTCATCCGGACCGCCAAAATCGCTTGTGCTTTGAAATTCATTGATGCAGACCTGTGAAAAGAGGGGACTGGTTTCATTGCTTTGTCCGGGTGTGGGATTCGACAGATATTCCGGAGCCGTACTTTGGTTGGTGGGAAAACCCATCGATACATCAGGGCTAATGACACCGTATTTCCATCCATGGATGAGCACATTGCCGTGATCGATTGTCTCGAAAAGCGCTACCTCCTCGCCGTCGGCAGACATCCTAAAGTTAGCATGCCGGCTGCCCTGATTGACATCATCGTCGGCCCAGATGATAGTAAACTGACCGGGTGAGAGGGTAATTGAAGGTAAACGAAACATCATCGAATCGTTCATGGCATCACTGACATACATCCCGGCAAGATTTACCGATTTGGTATCCTGATTTTGGATCTCAAACCAGTCATCATATTCGCCCGCTTCGTCATCAATTACCGAATTATTGGCCGGGAGGATTTCAGTAATTCTGAGTTTCGGCACAACATGATCTACCGTATAAGCCGAATACACGGAGGGGGCGCCGATGGGCGCACGGTTGGTTTGTCCCTCTGCATCCGTCGCTACGGCGTAATATTTCACCAGCGTACCGCCGGCCTGAGGTGCAATGATTGCGGTAAATATTGAATCACCGGCAACCGCATCTCCTGAGGTTCCATCATTTGACATAAGTTGTGCCACATATCCGCTTCCGGTATTGACAAAAAGCTCTACTTTTGCCAGGCCTTCGGGATCAAACGCAGTAACGGAGACCGGGACGGAATCGGAATGAGTGGGCAGGCCGATCCGGCGTGTCACATCTATACAAGTCGGAGGTATATTATCGGTAAATACGCTGTTTCTGTCGCCCGGTGTACCGCCGTCTTTTGTACTTGGTTTCCAACTGTCCGGCATGGTATTATCCAGTGACGGATGGAGTAACTCCAGGGAAGGCCCATCCCCGTCGGGTGTCGTGGGCCAGAGACCGCCGTCCTCGTAGGTGACCTTGTCGTGAATATCCCCTGTGCCGTCATACAGCCGGACCTCATCACTGGAGTTGCCAAAACTCCATCCGTCGGATCCGGTGCCGTAGGCATTCGTGTTTAATTTTGTTACATCCGGATATTTTTCTTGAAACATCGTAACATTTTCCGCAATCACAAGATAATCACCCGCAGCGAGTGTTCCTGTAAGCAAGCATGGAGGATGCTCATCATTATCATCGAGTAAATACCAGTTGTCCAGATTGACGGCATGATCAGAATTATTGTAGATCTCCACAAATTCTACATCATCTCCAGGACTGTTGTACATAATTTCGTTAATAACGATTTCATTTGCAGCAAAAATTCCTGATGCCGTCAACATCAAGCACAGGAAAATTGGTAAAAACTTCATTCATGTTTCCTTTCGCGTTTTAATCATCGTATAAAAAAAACTTTCAAAATTCTGGTCAAGCTGTTATCTTTGCTAGAATGAACCGTTATTCATGAAATTTGGGCACATCGCACATCCCGTACATTTCCTGCCTTTTACATTAAATTGAAAACGCGGGTACGATCAGGTGAGATGTACGGATCAATTTTTCAGCCCGCAAAGGGACCTGACTGTGCGCCTGGCGATTTTTTTCCAACCTCAAGATGTCCACCTAAACCTCTACAGTCGCCTCCTGGTTGGTATAAGTGATGCCATGGATACCTTGGATTCTTTCTAAATGTTGAATAAGCGTGATATTGTCTCCCGGATTATACAACTTGACCTGATAAGCATAATCTACAATCTTGCCCTGAGCGACACTTCTCATAGTGACCAGTACGAAATTTTTGGTATATTTCAGCAGCACATTTGCAACTTCTGCAGACCCTTGCGTACCTGCAGGTATCTGAAAACGAACCAGACCATCATGTTTTCGGCGTGTGCCAAAAGGAGAAATATAAAGCACAAAAACAATCAGACAAAAAATAATGGTGCCGATAAGGGCAGTCGCATAACTTTGCACGCCGCAAGAAACACCAATACCCAGTGAAGCAAAAAGGAATACCAAATCCCGTGGATCTCTCAGGTTGGTGCGAAAGCGAATAATGGCCAATGAACCGACAATACCGATGCCTCGGGCAATATTATCGCCTATAGCAATCATTAATAAGCATGAGACAATGCTGCCTAGAATCATACTTTGCACCAATCCTCTGGAGTAGGAAAGACCCTGAAAGGTGCGTTCATAAATTATCGCTATCAAACTGGAGAGCAGAAAAGCGATCAAAAATGACAGCAAACCAACTTGCCATTCAATTTGTTCAAAACCATAGCTTAATAATGTCTGCATACAATATCCTCAATATCGCTCGTGTCCGGCTACCGGACACAATAAAATTTAAGTAAAAAGTCAACCATCTTTTTTCGATTTACGGATGTCTTTGCTTTTCTGGAATCCGGCCCGGGGCAAAAACAGATGGTTATTATATGAACGCCACGCGTTTGTTGTTCGTTCCAACGACGATGGCTCGGAAAAATTACAAAATATGCTTGGGGACAGTTGCTGCCCTCAAGATGTGCCGGTGCAAAACCACCAGTGCATATCTGATAAAGGTTGTCCTCATTGTTTCTAAAATGTGAGTGAGAATCTGTTTGTCGACCAGCTGCACCCAAACGTAGGAACTAAATTGTTCAGATTTAAATGAGAAATGTCAACAATCCACACTTACGGGCATATTCTTTCGAACAACATCACAACCGTTTTTTCTGCATAAACCTGAGGTTTTACGCGGCAATGTAGAGTTACCTTTAAACTGATTTCAAGTCAGATGACCGGAAATTTCTAAAAGTAATTGAAAAAAGTGCCTAAATGATGACCAGCGTGTTGAATTAATCAGTTGTCGTTGTTTTTGTACCTGAAAATAAGGTGTCTGATATCCGCAAGTAATCATTTTGACACTATCCTGAAAGGTACAATTTTTTTTATATTTTTCAAAACGATTTTTTAATAATTTCTTAATAATTTCTTTATTTATCGGCAATATTCAACTCGTGAAACTTAGACAATCCGATTCTCCCTTTTATTCCCTGTTTTAATTCTGCTATTTGAGCAGGCGAATGTCACCGAACCGGAACAGGACCTTTTCATTTTTTAAACCGATAACCTCCGGGGGAATACTGATTTGAATGAAATTGAGGCGGGATTCCGCACTGAATTTTTGTCGATCGTTGAATACGTTTTTAAATTCATACGGTAAAAAAAGCGGGTAGGGACGGGGTAATAAGAAAGTTGCCCGGTTTTAAATCTTCGAGCGCCAGGCGAATAACGGATGATTCTTTGATTAATTCAATTGCCGCTTCCATGGCAATGTTTTTGTCATCGACTATTCGTAATACAATCGATGGTAAATTGGTATTTTCTTTATCGATATTCAGTTCAATGTATTTATAGCCGGAGAGCAAAAGGCTGCCCGACATGCTGCCGGATTCTATTTGAAAGGTGAAATTTTCAAGATGTCCCTTCGGCCTGCCGATTGCCAATTGGATCTGGGCCCGATTGTCTCCGTTCCAAACGAGATTTGAAGAATATTCCACGAGATTGAAGATGTTCGGATAGTTCAGATGAGTTATGTCTTTTTGCGGATCAAAAATAGTGACCGGATTATCACCGGGTATGACCTTCATCCTCCACATCGAGTCGGAAAAAAAATCCCAGCTGTTTGGATTTTTGGGAATATTTCCGGGAAAGGTGATTTCCTTGCCGTCAATTTTATAGCAAAGGCAATACTCGATTTTACCGTTCGTGCTGATATCGGATACCTTGCACATATATTTATAGTCATCCGTCCTTTCCGCCTTGTAAACCCTAAAATTGTTCCATCCCGCCTTTTTTGCATACATATGAACATCCTGGGGTTGGTTGGCGGACAATATCTTGAACTCGGGTTTCCATGTTTCACCTTCAAAGATAAAATTTTTGTTTTCGTGCAGAATAAACGTTTCCGTTGATTGTTCTCCGGTCCAGGCATACTCCTTCAGGGATCGATGACGGTAAGAATACGTCAGGGCATCGACGTCTTTTACCGTTTTCTGGGAAAGAATATACAATCCTGGTTTAACCTTAATTTCCGCATTTTCGGCAATCGATTGTGAATCCGGTTCCGTAAGAGAATAACAGTAAAACGCTGTGGTTAAATCCGGCAGCAAAATTTTCATTGTGACCGGAAAGAACGTCAAATCGACCACCTTGCCATCCAGACCGTTCTTTCCGAATGGGTCTTTTAATTTTACGATATTGGGATAAATTTCCAGTCTCCAGATGCCTTCCTGTATTTTATCCAGAAAATAAACGCCGGTGCCGTTATACCGTACCAGCCCGGATGAACCGGCACCAGCAATATGTTTGAGCTGTTCCGGATTCGGCTGGCTTTGAGTATCGTTAGAATAATAAAATTTGTCAGCGCTTATCATCTCACAAAGTTGATCTTTGTAAGAAATTTTAAAGCCATTAAATTCAAGATTGCGGGGATACGAGTCGAAATGCTGATAAAGACCTGTTTCCCTGAAAACATTCGCGGCGATCATCAGACTTGCCGCTTTTTGCGGCGTATAAATCAAATTAATATAGATATTTTTTTCTTCCAGTTTATGAATCAGATAATCCAACAGTTCAAGATGTTCGTTTTCGATTAAATTTCCTTCCCTGTCGCATATTTCTCTGTCCCATACATGAATGCGGTACGCATCGAGTTCCAATCTTGCAAACTGCGAAACATCGATATCGATCGCTCTTTTGTGGTCCAGCCCCAGGCGTTTTATGGACCGGTACGAATGGGCGAAAGGCACGGAATAATTGATACCGAACAGCGCCACATCTTTGTTAGAATTCGTCCATCTTAAAACACCACTCTGGTCGACGTAAACCTTGTCGGTTCGTTCTTGTGAATACGCCAGAATAAACGGTACCATTAAATACAGGCATAAAAATTGAATATATTTCATTTGATCATCGCTATTTTGATTGATTTTGTTGTCTTTTCTGATTTGAGTATAATAAAATACAGACCGCTGGCTTGAGTTTTCCCGTCACGATCCGTGCCGTTCCATTCCACTTCATGGGTACCTTTGTCCCCGACTTTATCCAGGAGCATGTTGATTTCGGTTCCCAGAATATTCAAAACGGAAATTCTGATATATTGCCGAGAGTCCAGTATGAACCTGATTCGCGTCGATTGGTTGAAAGGATTGGGATAGTTGGACAAAATCCGCGGGCATGCAGGTAAAAGACCGCTTTTTAGTGCCGGTATGTCCGTCGTGCCGGGGGGGAAATACACCCAATGGAGGGTCGTATCGCTCGAATTCTCCATCAAGTTATGAGTATATACAAAAGTGCGAAAAACCGTGCTTTCCCATCCATTTTGGCTGTGGTTTTCGATAAAAAACCGGTACCTCAGGGTATCTCCGGTATTTACTGCATTTTTCGCTATTCGGCACGCTCCGGACCAGAATGAGCCGTTCCCCACGCTGAAAAGTTCACGGTCGAGTTTGACTTTGGAAATATCCCAGTCAAGCGCTCCACCTGATAATGTGGCATCCCCTCTCACAGAGACGGGGCCGTTGGTCTCCGGATCAAAACGTCCGCTGGTCATGGCTTTAAGCATATTGACACGAAAATATAATGTCAGCGAATCCTCTTTCGACTCGAAAGGTCTCCAGTACTGAGCCTTGTTTTCGGACGTCGAATTAAAATATTGCAACGAGAGTACTGTATCTTTTACACCTGCCACAAATACCCGTCTGTTACCGGTAAATTCGCCAAAAGGTGTAATGGCACCTTCCCAGCCCAGTCTTTGAAAGGTGCCGGTGTTTGCATTAAATCCGGTCCAAAATTTGAGGGACAGCTCATCTTCCGGATACATCTGGAATGATATTTCCCAGTAGTCTCCTCCGATATTTTTCAAAATCAGATCCGAATCTGAATCCCATGAGATTCTTTTTCCGTCCGGCAGGTTGTCGATTGACGTGCCGTCTACCTGGCCACGAATTTGTGCAAAATGATGTTCCCGGAGTGTATCGGCCAGTGTTGAAGTATTGAGACGGATTGTCACATTGACTGGTGTGAATTCAACCGGTTTTTCTTTGAATATATCCAGAGTGGGCAGAACGTTACCGGAAAAATCAAACAAAGTACAGTTTTCCCAGGGTGAACCGGTCGGTTGAACCGAAATATACTCGGGCTCCCAGTAAAAGACACCAATACCTTTATCATTTTTGACATTTTTTATAATTTTTATCAGGTCCCTGAGAAAAGCGGATTGCCCGTCGACTGTGGCGGGATATCCGGCGTGCAGCTGATTTGTGCTGCCGACAATGTTGCCGCGGCTATCAAACCACTGCATCGTCCAGGGATACGCTGTTTCCGCAATAACGATGTCCTTGTCGTAGCGGCCTGCCAGGTCATTCAGATTGGCTCTGACTTGATTGAGTGTTCCGTGCCACCATGGGTAAAATGAGAGTCCGATAATGTCGAATTTTACACCCTGAGCGATTAAACGATCATAAAACCAGCGGCAACCGCCATTGTCGGCCGCATTGGCAATATGAATCAAAATACGCACCGAATCACCGGCCGCACAGCTTTCCCGAACACCCCGGACCGCCTGCTTGAGCAGCTCGCCCAGATTCGACCATTGGCCGGAATTGTCAAAACTGCCGCCGACACGGCCGTCATTCCATAAAATTCCGGGATTGATTTCATTGCCGAGTTGTACCATTTCGGGCAGGGTGTGCTGGTCATACAGTGCACGCAGGACTTTTTTTGTATATAAATAGATGCTATCCTGCAAGACAACGAAAGGCAATCCCGCCCAGGCTGCGGGTTTGTTCTGTTTGCCCGGATCGGCCCATGTGTCCGAATAATGAAAATCCAGCAGGAATTTCATGTCCTGTTGCTCGATCCGTTTTGCCATTTCAAGAATATGATCCAGATCGTTATAATCCTCTGAGGGTGTGTGCCATAGTTTGAGACGGATGTAATTCAGGCCGTTATCTTTGAAAATTTTTAAAAGATCCTGCGGCACGCCGTTGACCCTGTAAACACCACCTAGGTCCTCTATCTGCGGTAAAAATGAAACATCGGCACCCCTGATAAACTCGATGGAATCACTGGGCTGGATCGATAATGTTAAATGTCCTTGTGATACAGCCGGTACGGCGGTTAAAATTGCGTTGAGGAACAAAAATGTGTAGATCAGTTTTAATTTCATTTTTCTTCGGTTCGGTCTTTTTATTTGGTGGACAGGTCTTATGTACACCCTGTCTTTTGTGATTCATGTGCCGTAGGAAAAAATCGCATCATAAAAGGTGTTTTTACTTAAAACATGGGTCAACTTGCCAATGACCGTCGCTCCATAACCCGTCGTACCTCTCATGCCGTCGGGATTTAAGCGGTAGATGTGAGAATACCATTTACCGTCATACATAATGGATAAAAAATCAACTTTTAGTGTCAGCGGAGCATTAATCTTCCATTTCAAAGCACCCTGCCCGCGATCATAATCATCCGTGATACTGATTCCATTGACCATATACGCCACCTCGGATGACCGCCCGCCGCGGATATGAATCCCACCGCCCGTATCTCTGATGATCCCGGCCTGCAGATCAAGAATATCACCCACATCCTGAACCGGCATGGTTTTTATTCTGTCCGCCTGGATTCTTGCCTCGGAAGATGTAAGGTCCTTACGTACCAGCGGCCTCTCGGCCACGATGACCAGTTCTTCGGCGTTAATCGTTTCGGCTTCGAGATTAAAATTCACCGTTGTGGTCAAATCCGTCATGACCTCGACGTTCGTCATCAATACTCTTCGATAACCGATATATTCAGTCCGAACGTTATGCCTGCCGGGTGGAACACGCAGTATAATGAAATATCCTTCCGCATCAGCGGCTGCGCCTAACGACGTTTTTTCAACCATTACATTCGCCCCGGGAAGGGCTTCTCCGGTTTCTGCATCTCTCACGACGCCGACAATTTTACCCCAAGTTTGAGCTGAACAGAAATTTATTTTTCCTGATAATGTGTAGAACAGCAGGAATATCAGCAAGGATCGCCTGTTACTCATTACGAATTCCCTTTTATTTCTTTCCTAGTCATTTGCAAAAATCTAAGCCGTGCCGGGTAAGTGACGACATTTATCTTGCGGCGGATTGTCGACAACATATCCTGTTTTGTTTTTTTACGCCAGAGCGGCAAGAGCTTTTGTTCAATTTCAGCCCGCGCCTGCTCAAAACCGCCCATTTGCTCTGAGACATCCTCCTGTCCTTTGAACGAGGTGGACTGTCGATAATAATGCTCAAGCGTATCCTGTGGAATTTTGGTCGATTCGAGAACCACCTGATTCATTCTTTCCAGCAGGTAATTGTCCATCAGCTGCCGAACCTGCTTTTTAAAAACCGGAGTTTTGTGCAGACCCGATTTTTTTGCCTGCGAAAGCATAAACGACCGAACGAGCAGGCCGGTAATAAATTCTTTCAAAGTGTCGATATTGCGTATCCACTTTTTTTGGTCATCTGAAGTGTACCGGGCATATTCCTGCACGGTGGATAAATTCCAGACACCGAGCCCGGACCGCACCAGTTCCTCAGTTTTGTTCAGATCGAACTTTTGCAGGTCGGTTTCCTCCGGAAGTATTGAACCTGTACCGGTATCGGCCAATGCCTTATAATACTTTTCCAGTACCGGCTCATTAAAAACAATATTTAATTGCTGCTGCAGGGAATCGACATAAAACTGGGTTGCCCTCAACATTTTACGCTGGCGTAAATATTGGCTTAATTCTGGACGGTGTTTTGCATATTCCGATTCTGTGAGCATCGGTTGGGTTTCTCTGTCCTGCACCTGGATGATGCTGTAGCCCTGTGCCGTACGAACGGGCCTGGAAATTTGTCCGATCTTGAGTGCAAATGCGGTGTCTTCAAACGCAGGATCCATTTCGTCGGCAGTAAAATAACCCAGCGAACCGCCCGTGTCTCGCAATCGCGGATCTTGAAAAGTCAAAAGGGCAAGCTCCTCAAACGTTTTACCCTTTTTCAATAAGGTGTATAACGAATCGGCCTGTCTTTTCGTATCGGCATACAAGTGCCGTGCTTTAATTTTTGTATTGAACCGAATATAAAGTTTTTTTAATTCAGTATCAGAAATATCATATTGTCGTGATTTTAGTTTTTGGGAATAATAGGCGTTTAATAAAACCTGCGTTTGTATTCTCTCGTGTTCAAATCGGCCCAAAACATCCTTGTCATATCCTGATTTTATTGCCTGCTGAATAAATAATTCTTCATCAATCATGGTTTGTAATATTTCAATCCTGGTTTGGCCGTTATCCGGTAACCCCATTTTTTTTTGCAGTGATTGAAAACGGATTATAAAATCATCTGCCGTAATATTACGAAAACCGATGGTTGCAAGCACATTTTGATCCTGTTTATGACAACTCGTCAAAAGAACCAGTAATAAAATCGTGCTTACACAAGTTCCGAAAACTCGCAGGATAATGTTTTTTTGATGTTTTGAAATACTGACTGTGCTCGCGAAGGAGGTTTTTGGGGTACATCTTTGAAATGTCATTTCTTAACCTTTTACTTGATAATAAAAATTACAATATTGTTTTTTTAATGTCAACTTTAAAACCGTTTGATGAATGTTTGATGGTGAAAGCCGGGAGAATATTGAAATAGAACCATTTTTATTTTAATTCTTGATCTTTATTCCACTTTCATTTATATTAAGTGCGAGCTAACAATTAGTATTTATTAATATATGAATAAAGACGAAGAAATCAAAACACTCGTTCAAAGAATTTTAAACAGTAAAGATTTTAAGGATTCCCCGGTCTATAAGAATTTATTGCTCTATCTTTATGAAGCAACGGTATCCAACCAAATCCCAAAAGAAATAACCATCGCCATCGATGTCTTCGGCAAAGATTCACATTTTAATTCATACAAAGATTCCACGGTACGTTACCATGTATATATATTACGGAAAAAACTGGAAAACTATTATAAAAATGAAGGAAAAGGAGATAACAAACGGCTCTTCATCCCTAAAGGACATTACGAGATTAATTTTATTAAAGTAAAGAAATTCAAACCTGTCCAGTTGATTGCTTTTCTGAGACGGTGGGAGATTTTAGTGAATATCGTGCTTTTGGGTGATGACTTTCTTCTTGATGAATATAATTCGCAATTTCAACGTTACCGTCAGATACGTGACTGGGAGATCGACAGTGAAAGTGATTTGTATGATTTTTTAATTCAATATCCAAATGCGAACCTTAGGAAGTCTGAAATCACCGGGATACCCTTCGGCGGCATCAATAACCTCTTGGATGTTCTACCTATTGTCTATCAGTTTCAGAGGGAAATATTTGTAAAGATGTCGTCAACTCTGACTTTGGAGGAAATCCGAAACCATAATATTATTTATATCGGCGAATTCAAAAATCTGAGAATTTTAAATCAAATCCTGCACAAAACGCCGATACGTTATCAATACCGTCCTGATGAACGTTTGTTTATACTTGATGGCAAAGGCGACACACTCAATACTTTTCAACGTATCGAAGCGCCGTATGAGCAATCCGATAAATACAATATCGATTACTCCCTCCTGATTAAAATACCCGGATTCATCGATGAAAATTTTATGTTTATTGTGGGCTTTGGGTATGGCGGAAGAATAGAACGAACAAAGATGCTGGCAGATTGTTCCAAAAATGAATCGAAAAAGACGTTCTTGTATAAACAGGAGATTTTAGATGAAGTACAAGATTTTATTCTTTTTACTTTCCTTTTTTATCTCAATGGCGGTTGCCCAGAAATACGATTATAAAGTCGAGTTATATGATCAAATGCACGATTCACCGGTACAGGCAAAATTTCGTAAAATCGCACCTTTTCCTGTTGGGTGTGTTTATATCCAGCGGCCGGGAGAGAATGAAAAAGAAATTCGGGAACATTTTCTAACCATGCGTGAACTGGGTTTCACCGCCTTGAAACAGATCATGAACTGTCCCGGGTGGACACGTGAAGAAATCGCGCTCATTGCGCTCGATGAAGGGATTATTCCCTGGTGGTACGGCGAAGGCGGCTGGCAGGAGATCAACGATAAGTTGTTAGACCATCTGGATATTCCCCGCAATATGCCGATCGAGCAAATCCGCACCCATCCGAAAATGGTGGAATATCAGACAAATTTACTCAAAAAACGTCTCAAAAAGACCATCCAGTGGCAAAAAGAGGGTAAATTTTTTGAAAATGTCGGCAGCGTACCGGACATTGGTGACATCGGCCCTGAGTTGAGTGACGAAGGTAAAATGTTGTTTGTCAGATGGCTCAAAAAGCAATACGAGACCATCAATGACCTCAACCGAGCCTGGAATCAGCAGCATTTTGGTGTAACGCCGGACGAAGGCAACCCCTTTTCTTCCTGGAAAGATTTTGAAAAACAATGGGAACGGATCAGCACTAAAGAATACCGTCACCTTCGGGATATTTTTCGTTTCAAGGCCGATAGCCGTATCGAGCTGATCCGTCGAAGTGCGGAGAAGTATTTGGAGTTCGATGAGCATGCGCCGTTTCGGGCCGGAGGTGAAGCGGGCATGTTTTTGCCCTTAGCCTACCGGGGCGTGGATATGGAAGGTATTGCCGACCTTTTAACCCGGTACGGATCCTTCTACCCTTCAATACATCTGGCCTGGCATTTTGAACAAGTGGATTATGAAATTCTACGTCCTCATTATATGCAGGCCGCGCTAACCAACGACTATTTTAAGGGCGGCTGGGCGGCATCCTGGGAATCAACAGGCGGTCCCCAGCAGTTCAGCGGTGGTGAAGGCGGCAACACCTTCACAGTGGATGAAAACACCATGACGCAGTTGATGCTTAATTTCCTGGCTGCCGGTTATAAAGGATTCGGATTCTGGTCGTGGAGTGCGCGTACGGCGGGGTGGGAGGCCGGTGAGTTCAGTCTGCTGGACCGGAATAATAAAGTAACACCGCGGGCCATACGCGTGGGCCAGATCGGCCGCACCGCCCGTAAATACCGCGATGATTTATGGAAGGCGCACAAAGAACCGCTGGTGGGCGTGTATTGCGATTGGGATAACGAGGCCATCTGGGCCGCCATGTCCGTACGCGGCCGGGATCAATTTCGCGATAATCCCGTTCTGGCACGTATCGGTGTGAGCCGGGCGCTGATTAACGCCAATATTCCATTTGAATACGTTACAGCTTCCGACCTGCGCAAGGGACTTGGCCCCCGGTACCGCATCATTTATATGCCGTCCGTCATTGCCGTTCCCCATGATATCCTCGATATCCTGTCCGCTTATGTGAGGAACGGCGGCCGGCTGGTGATAGATATGCCGTCGGTGTATTATGATGAAAACGGTACATTGTTACCAACCGCTAAGGGAACGGTGTTCGAGAAAACCTTTGGCGTTGTGATCAACGAATACCAGGGTGCCGGTGTTAACCGGCCGTATAAATTAAACGGCATGGATTTAAGCGGATTTGTCGTCCGTATGACACCGACCAACGCCGATGTACTGGCTGATTTTGACAGCGGACTGCCGGCGATAACCAGTTGTAAAACCGGCAAAGGCTCGGCCGTGGTACTCGGCTATGAGGCATCTATGGCATGCTTGAAACCCGGAAATTTGGCAGCGGAAAAAATGTTGCTTTCATTCACGATGGGTGAATATAAATCACCCTTCCAGTGCGCCGGGGCGATCGTCTACAGGTTGGCGGCGCACGAAAAAGATTTTTACTTTTTGATTAACGACGGTCCGCAAAAAACCGTTGAACTTGAAACAAGTTTTAAATACCGCGAAATGATGGATGCCATCAGTGGGGATAAACTGTTTCTCAAAGACAAGATCAAGCTGGACGCCTGGAACGGGCGCTGGCTGGTCGGTTTAAAATAAATTTTCTGTCATAGATACTAAATCCCTGTTACAAAATTGTAACAGGGGTGCTCTTTATTGAGACTGTGTCTCTGATTTGAGAAAAGCTGAAAGCTCCTGTAACATATATTGATCCGCTGCACCGGCCGCCAGAGTTGATGCTAAAGCTATTAAAATACTAAAGATGCAGCAAGTTGTTAAAAGAATCCAAATCATTTTTTTACTTCTCCGTTTGTCTGTGGTTAAAATTCTTTAATAAATAGTACAATTTTTGTGCCACAAATGTCGCTGTTTTTAGCCGGGAGGTCATCAGGTTGAGAAAATGGGCGAATAGTTTTCCAGCAGTTTTTATATCATCAGCATATGCAGTAATTTGGGTGAGCGGTTTATTATTTGCTCAAACCGGTTCAACATACACGGATAGCCGTGGGAAAAAGGTGAATTTCCCGCTGGGTGATCTGTCATTTGCCGATGCGGTCGTTACTTTTACCAAAGGGAAACCTTCTTCGGCAGAAAAATACTGTGATCCTGGCCAAATGCTCGGACCGCCGGATTACATGAATGATTATCAGGAACCGCCGGGGTATACGACACCTGGCTGCGATGGAACTTTGATCGTGCGGTTTACAGATAATGTCCTGGTCGACGTTGACGGGCCTGATTTATATGTATTTGAAATCGGTCCCGACGTTGAATCTACTGATATTTCAATATCAAAAGACGGCGAAAATTGGGTTCATGTCGGGAAGGTTTCCGGATGGACCGCAGAAATGGAAATAGCAAGCCATACGAGTCCCGACCCATAGCCACAAACGATACTGAAGAGGGCAGGGAAAAGAACAGACGAGTCGAAATTTTGATTTTACCGGGTAAATAATCATTCTGATAAAATTCGTGCCAGGTGAGCAATACATGAGTTGAAACGATGACGAATACCATTATCGGGCTGAAAAAAGGAACCGTATCAGTGGTGCCCTATTCTTTTCATTAGGGGTGCCTGAATATGACCTTAATGAAACGCCAAAGCGATATATTACCTTTATATCTATTTTTTATTTGGAAAACAAATCCAGGATGGTTACCTTTTTAATGAAAAAGTGAAACAATCCACAACAACAGTCAAAATGACACATTGTTTTTTTTCTGATTATACCGCTTGATCAGGCTGAGTATCGTCAGTCGTGATTTTTTATTTAAAAGAGGAGGATGTACTGTGATCAAACCTGTTACTTTTCTCATTTTTTTAACCTTTTTATTTTTATTAGGCTGTCACGGAAAAAACGGAACAGGGCCGCAAGACAAATCCGATCCGGTTCCCAATGACAATCCATACGGAAACGTAATTGGTCTGATCGATGATTATAAATTGGAAGACCCGCCTTCATATACCGTTTATATCGATCCTGAGAACGATACGTCTTCTCAGACAAAAGGCACCAAAGATAATCCGCATAAATCGCTGGACGGTGTCCGATGGGTGCCCGGCCTGACAATAGCGTTTAAAAGAGGGACGACTTTCAAAACGAATAGACAGATTGTCATTGAATGTGACAATATCACGCTCATGTCCTACGGTGAATCCACAGAACGGCCTGTGGTACAATCGACGGAAGAAACCCATGCCGTTGTGGGGCACTGGCAGGGTGTAAAGAATGCGGTCATCCGCGATCTTGAGATTTTTTCAATGAACGGGACAGCCAGCATTACGTTTAATCCGGCCGATGACGGCAACTCGAATATTTCCGTTATTAATTGTAAACTGCATGGAGGAGGATGGGGGCTCCGGTCCATGGGGACTGATGGGCTTTTGGTCGAAAATACGGAGGTTTTTGATACAAAGGATGACGGGATTTTTATCCGTTGGGATGATAATATCGAGATTTGTTTTTGTTACGTTCACGATGTCAATAAAAACTGGAAACCACCGCACACGCCCGAGTCCGACGCGGGTGGTGATGCGGTGCAGCTTGCCGATTCACGGCATTGGCACGTTCATCACAATGTGCTGGATCGAAGCAGTTCGGGAAACAAGTTTGCATTTATATCCAACAATCCGGATCAGCGAGAAGGAATTCTTGAATTTAATAAACTTGTCGGGCCTAGGGTTGACGGTTCTTCGATTTATATAGGTGACGGTTCAGGGCTGATAATCAGGTATAATATCATAACGGATTGTCCGGGAAATCCGCTTTATTCCCACGCTTCCGAATTGAAAATTTATGGTAATGTTATTACCCGGCTCGGCGGTCCCATTTTTATCAGCGCCTCCGGATATATTTTCAGAAATACGTTTCACGATGTAGGACGCATCGCGCAGGGAGGACGGCTTTTTATCGAATCCAATATTTTTTCGTTTACATCATCCGGCCAAAAAGATTATAATCATATCGATGTTCTGATTGAATCCAATAACCTTTACGCTGGTGCCGCGAGTGCCGCATCAAAATCATTCACGGGAAACCCCGATTTTGTTTCCATCGATGAAGATAATTTCAGACTCGGTGAAGAAAGTGACGCTATCGATCGTGGGACCGACACAGAGATGGAATATGATTTTGATGGTACAAAAATACCGCAGGGAAATGGTCCGGATGTCGGTGCGTTCGAAAAAAACGGGCCCTGAGGCTATTTTTTTTTCCGCGGTGAAGATAAATACTTGACTAACGGCTGCCGTGTGGCTCCATACAACTTGTACACGGACCGGTACACGTGCTGATTTTTGAAAAATATCTGCACGGATAGTCATTCGGATTATAAAAACCGCTTTGTTGATGGACCGTTTGATATGGACACTTAACTCTGGGGAGGAAATATCCTCATGTTCAGATCCCTTTTAATTATGTTACTGTTTATCGCCAGTTGTTCCGATTTTTTTCATCCCCCTCAAGTCGTCATCCTCGGCGCCACGCCGGGTGGCATCATGGCCGCCATCGCCGCAGCGCGTGGCGGTCTCCGCGTTGTTTTACTTGAACGCACCGCCCATATCGGCGGCCTGCCTGCAAACGGGCTGGGGGCCACGGATATTCAGACGCGCGGTGCTACCGGAGGACTGTTTCTGGAATTTGTCGGGACTGTGAAAAAATATTATGTGGATAAATATGGATCGGACTCGCAACAGGTACACGACTGCAGTGAAGGATACCATTTTGAACCCCATGTGGCGGAAATGGTGTTCGAAAATATGCTGGCCCAATATCCAAATATTACGATTTTAAAAAATATACAGTTCGACGCAAAACCCGAAAACGTCCGTTTAAAAAACGCAAGCATTCAAGATATCACTCTTTCCGATCGGATATCGGGTAAAAAACGGCGATTTCAAGCACCTGTTTTTATCGATGCTACCTATGAAGGCGATCTGGCCGCCGCAGCCGGATGTCCTTTTCGCATCGGCCGGGAGGATCAAAGTGAATTCAATGAACCGCTGGCCGGTGTGGTGTATAAACAGTGGAACGGACCTGTGGGAGCCGGATCCACCGGTAACGCGGATACCGCCATTCAGGCGTATAATTTCCGCCTGTGCCTAACGAAAAACCCGGATAATATTTCCCCCGTCAGTAAACCGGAAAACTACAACCGGGCCGAGTATCTTTCCATGATCGATGATGTGATATACGGCCGCACCACCGGAGACCATGTGCCCGTGGGAATCTGGCGTGTAGTGAATATGGTCAATTTGCCTAACGGCAAAACCGACAGCAACAACCAGCATTATGCGTTTATCTCTACCGATTTACCCGAGGAAAACTGGCAATGGCCAAAAGCGGATTGGACCTGGCGCGAAAATTTTGCGAAAAGGCTGAAAGAATATACGCTGGGTCTGTTATGGTTCGCCCAAAACGATACGGCCCTGCCGCCCGATTTCCGGGAACAAAACGCCCAATGGGGCCTGGCGGCGGATGAATACACAGATAACGCTTGTTTCCCGCGCCAGGTTTACGTGCGCGAAGGACGCCGCCTGGAAGGTGAATATTTTTTTACCGCTTTCGATGCCCTGCCTGAAACGGCAAACGGCCGTCCGCCAATGCATCAAAACAGCATTACCGCCAGCCATTACGCCATCGATTCCCACGCCGTCCGCAAAAGGGAGCCGGGCCGCGTGCACCTGGACGGTTTTCTGAGCCACCCCACAAAACCCTATACCGTGCCCTATGGTGTCATTTTACCAAAAAATGTCGATAATCTGCTGACGCCGGTACCGGTATCCGGCTCACATCTGGGATTCAGCACACTGCGAATGGAACCGTGCTGGATGGCCATGGGACAGGCAGCGGGAACAGCAGCCGCCTTGAGTATCCGCTCGAACCAGAAAGTTAAAGAAATTTCCGTCGCCGAATTGCAATCCGAATTACTGGATCAGGGTGCGGTTTTGATATTTTATTCCGATATGGCCCCGCAGCATCCGGCTTTTGCGGCGGTACAGTATTTCGGATTGCGGGGCTTGCTGCCGGAGTGGACGGCGGCACCGGATAAAGCCGTAACCGAAACGGAAGCGCAAAATTGGATAAAAATTACCGGTGTGAAAAACGTCTCCTACCTGCCGAAAACCACGCGCGGTGAATTGTTGCGCCGGCTATACAACGAGATCAAAAAGTAAAAGTACGGTTTTTAAATGAACAGAAATCGAGGAACTTTATGAATCATAAGGAATCTCAAAAGGTTAGAATTCGAATCCCAATGATTTTTGGCTTCTTTGCTCTCTTCTTTGGTATCTTTGGCTTTTTAGCAGAAGCTTTCCAGTGGACCGGATTTTTTAACTGGGTACAATCAAATGTTTTCTTGCAGCGAATATTAACATTCCTGGCCAGGTTTGAAAATTATTTTTATAGAATCGTTCAGATGGCCCAATTTGAACACGATCCGGACCAATATGGTAATCTGGTGCGTAATCCTTTTTTGTTTTTAGCCCGATGGCTGGCTCCGCTTGCCCTCATATGGACAGCCGTCAGTGCTTATTTCCAGCTCAGGCGTGAGGCCTCTCAATTGAAAAAAGTCACAAAATGGCGAGATCATACCATTGTCTGCGGTTATGGTGAAATCGGAAAGCGAATTGTTCAAAGTTTGATTGATACAGGGAAAAAATCCGTTGTTATTGATCCCGGTATCGAAAAAGACCACTTTGAAGCTCATACCAAATCCAATTGTATATTAATCCGTCAGGATGCCAATATTGACACATCACTTCTGCGGGCGGGTTTGGCACGTGCCCGTAACCTGATGGCGGTGACGGGTCAAGATATTATAAATTTCAGCATTCTGGCCAATGTGAGGGCGCTTTTGCAGGACGTAAAAAGAAAAGAATCCTTAACCGCCTTTGCGCATGTGGATAATCACGAGCTTGTTTTTAATGTGCAGGATTATCCGCTGTTCCGCCTCACAGAAGAGTTTTACGATGGCCGCATCTTTAATGGAGACGATCTTGCAGCAAGGCTGGTGTTTGGTCGTTATGCACCGGATATATTTCAGCCCGTAGTTTCCGTTGACAATCCTCCGTTGCATGTTCTGATCATCGGTTTTAACGCTTTCGGGCAATCAGTGGTAACACATTTTGCCCGGACCGCGCATTTTCTTAATGATGTAAAGACCCAAGTTACGGTTGTCGATTCAAATATAAAAACCGTCGGTGATATTTACCGGGGGCGCTACCCTGTCATCAATCAGCTGATCGATTTACAGCTGGTATCAGCCCGTCCCGAGTCTCTGGATCAACGAATTATCGATTTATTCAAAAATAAACAACCGGTCTCTGTTGTATATATGTGTCATGATGATACTGTGGTTCAGGCGCTGTCTTTGAATAAAATACGGCAACTGGGGAAAAATAAATTGCATGTTGTTGTTTGTCAATCAAAAACCATCCCCGTGCCGGAATGGGCGAATATAAAAAACCGGATCCATATATTTGATCCGTTTACCGAAGCCTGTACATACGAAACGATCGTGGAAGAAAAACTTGAACAACTGGCGAAAAGTTTTCATGAATATTATTTAAAGGAAGAAAAAGTACGCTTTAATAAAAAAGTTGTGGATTACCTGGCGCAAAAGGAAAAAGGTTTGGCTGGAAACGATCCCAAACCGAAAACCTCCATGGTTGACTGGAAGCAATTGACGGAGGAATTCAAGCAGAGCAACCGAAGCCTGGCGGATCATTTGAGTGTGAAACTGCGCGCTATCGGATGCGAGACACGCGACAAGGATGATAAAAAACCGGAACAAGATTTTCCCGAGGATCCCAATCTTATAAATCACTTGGCCAATATGGAGCACCGGCGCTGGAATGCGGACCGCTTTCTTTCAGGATGGCGATACGGATCCAAACGGGATGATTCACTCAAGATACATGACAATCTGGTCGCCTGGGCTGAACTACCTGATGAGATTAAAGAATATGATAGAAATGCCATAAAAAATATCCCGAAAATTTTACATTCCGAACTATTTCATCAAAAGATTTGTAAAATCTGATTTTTGTTCCAAAAGAGTAAAACACTGTTTTCGGGCGTAAAAACGCTAAAACTATGTAATCTTTACATAGTAAAAATGAGCGGGATTTTTTAAAACAAGTTGTTTGCACGTTTTGTCCTTGAAAAATTATCCAAATGTTATAAATTATTTGTTAATTCATTTAACCGGTTTTTTGAGAAGGGAGTAAAGTTATGAACGATAAAGGAGCCAGATTGGGCTGGTTGCTGGGCGGTACCGGTTCGTTGTTGTGGATAATTATTTTGGCGGGTGTGCAGGCTTACCGTGGTCAAGTGTTATCTGCAGTGATAGCAGCCGGTTTTTTCGTGATAGGATTGCTGTATCTTTTTATCTTTGCGCCATGGAAACACGTGCAAACTCAGGTCAGGTTTTTGTACCTGGGTTTTATTTTTATCGTCATCGGCGCGGCGGCATATTTATTTTGTATCTGGTACCCCGGTGCGATTGGCGAGTCTTTTAATATTTATCAGCTTTTTATCCTGCTGCCTCTGTTTACGCCGGTGTTTGTATTCGGCAAGAAAAAATGGAGCGACTTGCATAATCCGGGAGTCAATAAAGCACATGAATAGAGCTTTAAAAGCGGCCGTTTTTGTCGTTTTATTTTTATCCTGCGCTCTGGAACCGCCGCGCACGCCTGGTGCCGATCTTCCGGATGATTTTGTTGAACTGGTTGCTTTACGATTATCAAGGCTGGGAAAAGTATCCGCTTTTTAATGTGGGATTTGAGGAGATAGAGACGTTGGAACGTTTTAACGTTTCAACGTTTTAACGTTTCAATACTTCGAACGGGTGTCCATGCTCGATGAAAAGTTGGGTGTTTTTATGCAATTCCGGCATGATGCATTGACACCCGGTTTCAAGACGTTTTGCGTCGCGAATCGGTAGCGGTTTGGATGTTTGAACAGGTTGCTGTTGTGTGGGCAATTTTATAATAAAAGTTTAAAATAGTCACTGATCTTCAAGGATGGATACGGAGAATAATATAAACTAGCCTGCATTATTCATAAACTTTTGAAAAAATGGTGCTATAATTAAATATAACAAAAACTTACAAGAGTTGGTGATTCTGAA
>JAFGEC010000275.1 GCA_016931775.1 Candidatus Zhuqueibacterota bacterium
AAAATTTTCATGAAATTGTGAAAAAAAATGATTGGTTCGAATATGAAGGCTGGCAGATCAAAAAAGAATTTTGGGAGGATGCCGCTCGATATGATATTCCCGCCGCACTCGCCAAAATCGGTATCCCTAAACTCATCATTCAGGGAACCGCAGACCGGCCTCTGTTTTTGCAGGGTTTTAACGATTTTAGAGATGTGGTGTCACCACCGGCCGATTTTATGGAAATCCCACAGGCGGGTCATACCTTTCAGACCGTCGCCCATCGGTGTCAGGTTATACGGCAGACTTTGATTTGGTTGAAAAGATATTTTTAATTGAAAATATGGAGAACGAAATGTCCAAACACGAGGGAAAAAAACATAAAAAACTGATCAAATCATATTTTAACAAGGCCTTTTTGGGCAGTTCCGATGCTCGGGTTTTGAGGATTTTAGCTGAATATCTGGAGCCCTTGCAGCGGTTGAGAAAGCGCGGGGTCAAGGATACGGTGGTTTTTTACGGTTCAGCCAGAATGGTATCCGAAAAAGACGCGGAAAAACAGTATAATTTGATCGTTGAGAAGATAAAGGAGCAAGGTGAAACGGAAGAACTGAAAAAACAGCTTGAAACGGCGATACAACTTAAGCGTAAAGCTATATATTATGAGGGTACCCGTAAGCTGGCTTACAAGATAACGAAATGGTCGCTGTCCCTTAAAGATAACCAGCGTTTTATCGTCGTCTCCGGCGGTGGTCCGGGTATCATGGAAGCCGCCAACCGCGGTGCCGCAGAAGCGGGCGGCGATACCATCGGCATGAATATCAGCTTGCCCTTCGAACAGGATCCAAATCCATATATTACCGAGGAGTTGTCCTTTGAATTTCATTACTTTTTTATGCGTAAATTCTGGTTCGTGTTCCCCGCAAAAGCGATCGTTATCTGCCCGGGCGGATTTGGTACGATGGATGAAATGTTCGATCTGCTGACTTTGCAGCAGACCGGAAAGATTAAAAAACCCATGTGCTTTGTTCTGTACGGATCGGAATACTGGAATGATGTGGTAAAATTTGATAAACTGGTTGAATGGGGGACCATCAGTCCCGACGATCTGGATTTATTCCACGTGACCGACGATATCGATGAGGCATTCAACATTTTAAAGAATCACCTGGAAAAATATTTTTTAGGGGAAAAGAACTATTGGCACTGGTAGGAAAAGAGGAAAAATAAAAGTATGGCTATAAAACGGAAAAAGATGGATGTTCTAAAACTTGAGCTGGATGTTTTTGACCTTTGGTTGAAGCAAGGGATGTTACTCACGTGCGGGGATTATTTGCAAGGTGATTACAATACAATGACGGTAGGGTGGGGGAGTATCGGCGTCATGTGGAACAAACCGTTCGTGCAGGTGGTCGTACGGCCGACGCGCTATACATACGAGTTTATGGAAAAATACGACACCTTTACCCTGTGCGCTTTTCCCAAAGCTTTTCGAAAGGACCTGCAGTTTCTGGGTTCACGCTCCGGGCGCGACGGCGATAAAATTGCGCGGTCCGGGCTGACACCGGAAGCATCGATCCTGGTGGCGGCACCCTGTTTTGAGCAGGCCGGTCTGGTGTTCGAGTGTAAAAAGATATATTTTGACGATTTTAAGCCGGCGCAGTTTCTGGATGCGGCTATTGAAGGTAAATATCCGTTAAAGGACTATCACCGGATTTATTTTGGAGAGATTCTGGGGGTGTTTGGGATTGAAACAACATGAAAGACGGTCGGATAGACGGACAGTCATTTTGCTTTCGTGCAATAGTGAAAATATAGACAGGAATATTTTATAAGAATTTGTAAAATAATTCAGCATATGTTTTTCGTTTGTTGAAAAAGTGGAATATTTTTCATCTGTCCAAATGAATTATAAAAATCAGGTGTTATTCTGCCTTTTGAATTTAGTGCATTTCATGAATTCAGAATCAGTGTATCGTTTTGGTTTACATTCTGTACACTTTGCTGTTTGAATAATTTTTCACGAGATTAAAGATGCAAGGATTTTATTCTTACTTGATAATCGTGCAATCCTTTTTTCTGGCCGCAATTCTCCATGGCCAACACTATAATAATGAATTCCAGGTTAATACAAATCCCAACGCACAAAAGAATTATGTCAACGTGAGCGTTCTAAGGGATGGCGGATTTGTTGTATGCTGGACAAATTATACTGAAGATGATGATGGCTTTGATAGGGATTGTTATGGGCAGGTGCTTAATCAAGATGGTTCAAAACGTGGAAATGAATTCCGGATTAATGCATTTATTGAGGGTGAACAAAACGAACCTGTTGTACAAGGCTAAAAAGACGGTGGTTTTTTTGTCTGTTGGAGCAGCTGGAGTCAGGATGACTATTATAAAGCCACAGACGTATATGGGCAGTTTTTTGAGAAAGATGCGGCCAAACGGGGGGATGAGTTTATAATAAATACGTATACTTTGAACCAACAATACAGTCCTGATGTCACACAATTAGCTGATAATAGCTGATAATCGTATCGTTGTCTGTTGGAATAGTTACGACCAGGATGGTAGCCAATTTGGGATTTTTGCCCAGATTTTTAATGTCGACGGCTCGAGATATGGGACTGAATTTCAGGTTAATTCATACACAGAACAATCTCAAGAACAACCATGTATTTGTGATTTTGGTACCGATGGAGGATTTGTTATTTGTTGCATGAGTATTAATCAGGATAAAGATTTCGGCGGCATATACGGCCAAAAATACCAAAACGATTATTCGAGATCGGGCAGCGAATTTCAAGTAAACACTCTAACCAAATTCAACCAATGGGATCCCAGTGTGTGCCCTACGTTAAATGGCGGATTTATTATTTGTGGGAAGGTGAAAGTTATAAGGAGTATCGCCGCAATTTTGTAATATACACCCGGCAATATAATAGCAGCGGCGTGCCGGTTGGAAATGAGTTTCCCATCTATATAGCCACCCATTCTAGTTTAATTGAGCCTAAAATCGTTCAATTGACCACAGGACAATTTGTCATATGCTGGAACGAGGTTCACCGCCGGGTCGGCTTTCATGATATTATATGTCAAGTTTTGAATCCGGATTGTTCAAAACGGGGTTCTGAATTTCAGGTAAATACCGAGTACAGTCCTCAAGGATATGATCATGTCAAAAATCTCTGCGCTCTTTTGGATGGAGGATTTTTCATAAGTTGGTCTTCCTCTGAATGGGATATAGTCGGTAAAATATATAAAAAAGAAATGAATCATCCATTAATATCTTTTTCACTTTTGAAGCCGGAATATGACATTACGCTCGATTCCACCCAGGTATTATTTACTTGGAATGCAGCGACGGCTCTACGGATAAATCTGCCATATGAGGTCGAATATCAATTATATCTGGCCGATAATACGGATTTTTTTGATCCTCAAATTTTTAAGGCGATTTATGACACCTGTTATTCAGCGACGGAATTATTGCCGGGTACGACCTATTTCTGGAAGGTTCTTGCAAAAAATATCTCAGGTGACAGTATCTGGAGTTCGCAGGTTAACGCCTTTTTCACGAGTCACAATGCCCCTGTCATTCAGCGGAATAACGATAAAATCCTCGAATCCTTTCGGCTTTTTAATAATTTCCCCAATCCTTTTACGACTCATACGACAATTCAATTTTATATCCCGGAGAATCTGGCTTTATATCCGGTCTCGGTTAAAGTCTATAATATTCAGGGTCAACTCGTTAAAATACTGAATGATGGTGGCCGTAAACTGGGATTCCGCACATCGGTGTGGAATGGCCGTGACGAACACGGTTATGAAATGTGCAGCGGTATTTATTATTGTATGGTTCGCGCGGGACAATACAGCGCTATCCAAAAAATGCTGTATATTAAATGAATACTTTGCGCCCAACAGGTTTAGCATCCATGTTGGATTTTTAAAAACTCTGTTGTCGTATACTGAACGTAAAAGTGGGATACAGAAAATGAGGTTTACACTGTGAGTTATCCCGCGCGAAAAAAGCTCGCGTGATTCCGACGAGAAAAGAGTCTGGCTTTTTTTGTTTTGTCCTAGTGTTTATGCTCCTCCAAATGTTTTTCCATCTCTTCATCAAAATACAGTTTGTAAAATTCCTCCACCAATTCACGCAGTTTATCCACGTTTTTTAAATCCGTTGTCTGCTTGGCCTTCATGGCATGTACCACCATGAGGTGCAGGGCTTGCAGCTGTGCCTGGTATTTTTTAACCGCCGCTTCATCCGCCGGGTCTACCGGGTTGATACGCTGGGCGAGAAAATACTGCACGGCAATTTCACGGATGTCGTCGGCGTGTTTATCCTTGTTATTGATCCAGCGGACGAGCTGGTTGTAATTCACCGGGGTTTCCGCCGACAGACTTGAAATTTGATTCATGGATTTTTCCACGGTGGTGATAGCTTCCTCCAGCATGTCGAATCTCATTTTATCGCCGTAAATTCCGCAGGGGATTTCGCAATGGGAAAAAGCGGTCTGGCTGTACAAACCGGATACAAGCAATACAAAAAGCAGTAATCTTTGAATTTTCATGAATGTCTCCTGTGTTTATTTTTTTGGGAATTAATAACTTTTATTATTTTAACATAAATGTTATCGATAAAATTCATTTTTTGCGATAGAAAACTAAGAGAGAATGAGAAATTCGGCAACTCGAAAAACATCATAGGACTAATCCACACATAAAACTAAATGGTCCGGTTAAAATCACTGCGGCTCTGTGACTGCGCGAGGTTAAAAAACGATTGCTCATTGTTTATTTTTTTTCGCCACAGATTAACACGGATTGATCACAGATTATCGAGCAAAGAAGCTTTAACCTCTTTTTTACCAAGTAAATTAGCTTTTATCCTAATTGTTTTTGTAGTACTTAATTATTTCACTTTGCCTTTTAGGTTATATACAACATCAACATTCTATCCGTGTTTGTTCCGTGTAAATCTGTAGCCTTTAATTCTGTTTTAAAATAAGGCTTTTCAAATTTCTATATTTTATTACATTCTCAAGTTATAGAATTTAATACAAATATTTGCCTGCTTAATTATGCTTTTAAATAAATCTTTTTCCGGTGCAGAAAATATAAAAACAGCCATTTGGCGGCAAAGACCGACAAGGCCACAAGTAACGGTTTAACAATTCCCGTATGATCGATGAATCCCCGAATGAATATGTTAGCGACATTGTAAAAATCAAATTGGGATTGCACCACATAAATGGTGATGGGATTGAGTCCGATGACCACAAAAACATAGGCCCATTTGCCCCATCCGCGTACATCGATGATATAATAGAACAACGCCAGCAGCAGCACACTCCACCCGGCGGCGAACAGCACGTATGAACTGCTCCAGAGCAGTTTGTTGATGGGGAAGAGCAGGTCCCACAACAATGCTGTAGCCAAGAGGACCACACCGGACATCAGCATCCAAAGGACCTTCCGTTTCCGCTCCGACCGTAGCCAGTGACCGGCCAAACACCCCAGCAGTGTCGTTGCGACGGCGGGTAAGGTGCTGAGGATACCCTCGTTGTCGCCGAATTTATAGCAGCAGAACGAACCGGGGAGTAATTTCTGATCGATAAAGGCGGATAAATTTCCCTCCGGTGTCAATACCCCCGCTCCATATCCGGGCACGGGAATCAACGCCATGGCCGCCCAGTACAACAGCAAAATCGCGCCGGCAATATATGCCTGCCATTTCCAGTCGGTGTACAGCACGATCATGGAGGTAAAAAAGTAACACAGGGCGATCCGCTGCAGAACACCGGCAAAACGGAAATGGTCAAAATTCAGGCCGAAAAGCCCGTTGTACACCAGACCGAGAAAAAACAAAACACAAGTCCGCTTGACGATGTGTCCGATCAAATGTTTCTTTTCGTCTCCTCTTGACACCCTTTTGTAGAGGGAGAAAATCAAACTCACCCCTACGATAAATAAAAACAACGGGAAAATGAGATCGTAAAAACGGAAGCCGTTCCATTCGGCGTGCTCCAACTGGTATTTAACCGCCTCTCCCAGAGTGGGATGAATGAGCGCGGCCAGACTGACCATGATGGATTCGCCGCTGATAATCCAAAACATGTCAAAACCGCGCAGCGCATCGATCGAAACCACACGTTTTTGTGGAAAAGTGGGCTTGGGCTTGTTGTTGTTTTTTTGCATGGATTTACCTTTCAGGAATAATTATTATTCTCAGTTTAAACCAACGCATTTTCTTTTCCAGAGTCCTTGATATACAGACAGGATGATTTTATGTTTTCCGGGATCGTCCGCAGAGATTTAATCGGGATATTACTACCGGCCAGTCCAAAGATGTTCAGGTCCGCACGCGGTGCTTTTTCCATTGCTTTTTCAAATGAGCCGAAAAGAACGTGGTATTCCGCAAGAAACGGCAGCCGTGCCTGATCCCCCAGAATTTGCAGGAAATTCTCCAGGCGCTTCTGCTCGGTGGCGTCATTTGTTGCGGTAACCAGGTTGATTCGCCCGCCCCAGTTGAGTTGCAGTTGCAGGGTGACGAGCAAGGCCAGATGCCAGTTGGGGCTTTTATCGCGAAGCCATAAATTGACGTCCTTTTGCATTCCGAAGGCCATACGGGGATGCTGGCGTAAAATGACCACGCCCATTTCGTGGGCACCTGCATGACTGACCAGTTCGATGATGGTTTTATCCTTATCCATATTATCACCCAGCGTCATAAAAAGAATATTGGGCCGAAACGTTCCACCTTTAAGAATCTGAATCACAAGTTTTGTTCCATGCAGGAATGTGACATCTTCAATCAGAGACGAATTGACCAATATGCCCTGGTTTTTCAGGGGCGCCATCAATTCTTCCAGCTCATTTAAGGTTTTTTTCGAGCTTTTTTCCTGGATGGTAAACGCAAAAATAGAACCGGAAGGATAAGTGATATTACGAATCAGCCACAGTGGGCCTGCACCGATCGTTGGATCTTCAATGGGCAATAAAAGATCCGGCTTCCAGGAAATCTGGTGGCGTGGAAATTTGGCTGCAAGTCTCGACATTTTTTCAGCCAGCACCAGAAACAGGCCGCCACGAATATCTCCCCATTCGGCATCCAGCCCTTTTTTTGTGAGCCAGATATATATGAGCACAATGATCACCAGGGCCACGATGCTGAAAAAAGGATTGATCAGAAACATTATGAATAGGCAACTCAACGCGCCAAAAAATGAAACGAACCGCGGCACCTTGAATGACGGTCTGAAACTGATGATTTTCATACTCTGCTCCAAAAAGACCACCAGGTTCAGTGTGCCGTAGGTAATCAGGAAAAACATGGTGATGAGCGCAGCCAGGTAATCCAGACTGCCGGTCAGCAGAGCAACGACGATAACGGCCCCGGTAAAGATGACCGCGTTGCGCGGTTCATTGTTTTTGGACTTTACACTAAAGAACCTGTAAAAGGGTACGGTTTTTTGTTCGGCCAGTGCCTGCAGTACGCGGGGTGCACCAAGCATACTGCCAAGAGCGGATGATAACGTTGCACCCATGATACCTGCGATAACCAGTGGTCCCCACAGCGCCTTGTCCACCATGACCATCTGGTTGGTAAGCAGTTCGTCTTCCGTTGCGATCCGTGACAAAATATAGGCCAGTGAAATGTATATAATCATGGTGATACCGATTGAGCTTATAGTGCCCAAAGGGATTGACCGTCTGGGATTTTCCAGATCGCCGGACATATTCGCACCGGCCATAATACCGGTAACCGCCGGGAAAAATATAGCGAAAACCTGCCAAAAGCCCGCCTTGCTGAAATTTCCTAAAAGACTCATATCGGTACTGGGCTGACTGGGAGTGAGATAAAACGAGAGGAGGGAAAAACCTATTATCGCCATAATGATATACTGTACCCGGATGGCGAGATGCGCGCTGGTATAGGACAGAATCAGCAGTATCAACCACGCCGTTACGGAGACCGCAAGGGCGGAGTGGGTGGGAAAAACACGCAGCCACGCCTCGGTGAAACCGAATATATAAAGAGCTGCCGACAAAGTTTGTGCAATATACAGCGGAATGCCGATACTGCCGCCGGCTTCCAGACCCAGCGATTTCGAAATGATCGAATATGCACCGCCGGAACCGATTTTAATATTGGTCGTTATGGATGACATGGAGAGTCCGGTGCAGACGGTCACCGTTTTCGCCAGTACGATAATCAGTAATGTCCCCCAGAATCCGGCGTTACCGACCACCCAGCCCAAGCGGAGGTACATGATAACACCGAGAATAGTCAGTGTGTCCGGTGTGAAAACACCGGCAAAAGTGCCGAATTTTGTTATTTTATTATTATTATCGCCTGAAAAAAGGCTTTTGGCTTGTGCGAACAGTCGATTTGCCCGAGTCACTGCATGATTCTCCTCAAAGAGATGAAACCTGCTCAAAGATAGTGAATTTTGAAATACAACGCAAATTTAATGTGGTAGAAATAAAACAAATAACACCGATAAAAAAATTGGCCAAGGATTCACTCGGCTCGAACGCCGATAAAAAAAACAAGACGCTGTTTAAATGATACTGTTGATTTTGAGCCTGGCATGTACCAGGCTACACCCGTAAACGAGGTTGTATCGTTTTTTTTCAAAACTGCTTGACATTCAGTTAAAACTTTTTAATTTAGGATGAAAATTACATTGATCCGAAAAACTATCGCACCTCCGGAGTGATAAGCGTATGACCGTCACACTCTTGTTTTCCGCGAAAAAATGATAAAATAGTAATAGCCTTTTCTGAATGATGAAAATAGTTATGGTATCATTTTTCAGCAAAACAATCGTAAAGTATTCTTTAAAGGTTCCTGTAGAAATTAAAACATTATAATTCTTTTAAATTTTTCAATCCAATTATGGAGGGCGTGTTTATGAAAAGTATGACAGCTGTTGTTGCGTTGATGGCCGTGTTCTCTCTGGCGATGTGTTTTATCATTTTTGGTTCGATTTCAACAGATTTAATGGATGCAAAAAGTTTTTCAGGGAGTCAATTTGGAACACTCGTAATGGTTATGTTTTTAACCAGCAGCCTTGTTCAGCTTATCATCGGACCTGCTGTTGACAAATTCGGATATAAACCACTGGCAATTATCGGATTTGTCGTAACAAGTTTAAGCATGTTTCTGCTGGCTTTTGCTCCAAGTTTTGCTGTTGCTGTTTTGGCATGCTTTTTAATGGGTATAGGAGCAATGTCACTGAATACCGTCGGTAACACGCTCATCCCGGTTGTTCTTTTTCAAGGCAAAGATCCTGCTCGCGCAAGTAATTTTGGTAATGCTTTTTTCGGTTTAGGATATGTGGCAATGCCGTTTCTCTTTACATTATTTGTTAAAACGCTTGGTATGAAATTTAATATCTCATTGTCCATATTCGGGCTTCTCGTCGTCATATTTTTAGTATTCGCATTGATGACAAAGTTTCCGAGCGTTCCAAGCGGTTTTCAATTGTCCAAAGCTTTTAAACTGCTCGGCTCCTTGCCGATTCTCATTGCAGCACTCGCTCTCTTTTGCTATATGTCTCTCGAAGTTTCAATGGGAACCTGGATTAAAACGTTAATGGAAGAGATACTAGGTAAAACAATCAGCGATGCAAAGGCAATCGGATTTTGGGCCGGTATGATCCTGAGTTTATACGGTGCCTCAATGATGCTTGGCCGATTTATTAGTTCAGCCATAAAAAACCTTACTAAAATTGGAATTCGTGTCATTGCTACAATGGCGATTGTTTCACTTATTGCCATTGTTTTAATGATGGTAACCAAAAGTACCGCCCTTGGTGTCGTCTCGGTTTTTCTCGTTGGCCTGGCTTTTGCCCCAATTTTTCCGACACTTGTTGGTGTGACCTTTGCAAAATACGATTCGAGTCTATACGGGAGTATTTTCGGTATCATGTTTTGTATAGGATTACTCGGACCGACTTTTGTTCCAAAATTTATCGGTAATATGAGTCAAGATTCAACTATCCAACAGAGCTTTATCATCGCAGCTGTTATTGCCGCAATTCTATTTATTTTTGCCATCCTTTTGGGTTTTATCGGCAAAAGTAAAAAACAAGCTTGATATTTGAAACGACAGGTTATAAGAATCCCGGACAAATCGCCCGGGATTCTTTTTCTTCCTACCTTTTTGTGACCAGGAGGGCAACGGTATGAATAAAAAAATCAGACTTGGTTTTATGATGTTTCTGCAATACGGCATATGGGGCGCCTGGTATCCGGCACTTTCCGTTTACCTGCAGGATATTTTAGGTTTGACGGGTACTCAGACCGCCCTGATTTACAACATGCTGCCGCTGGCGACTATTCTGAGCCCCTTTATCGGCGGACAACTTGCCGACCGGTATTTCCCGACCCAAAAAGTCATTGCGTTTTTGAATCTCCTCGGCGGTGTATTCCTGCTGATTGCTTCTTTTATTTCCGGTTATGAACTGATGATGCTTCTTATGCTGCTCTACTGCCTCTTTTTCGCACCGACACTGGCTTTGACCAATTCCATTACCTTTCATCATTTAACCGACTCGGAACGTGAATTCGGCTGGATCAGAGTCGGCGGTACCATCGGTTGGATCGTTGTCAACCTGGTACTTTCCGGTTGGCGGATTGTAGCCGATAAAATCGGTTATTCTTTTATAGGCGGTGATATGCTGCTGTTAGCCGGCATTGTTTCTATCTTTATGGGCATTTTTTCTTTTACTTTGCCGCACACCCCGCCGAATAAACAGCCGGGTAAACCCTTTGCATTTCTGGAAGCGTTGCGCATGCTGAAAAATCCGAGCTTTTTGGTCTTTATCATTATCTGTTTTGTCGTATCCACGGAATTGATGTTCTATTATTTGTTGACCGGACCGTTTCTTCAATCGGACGCCATCGGCGTGCCGCCGACTCTTCTGACAACAGTGATGAACATCGCCCAGTTTTCTGAAATTTTTGTTTTAGCGCTATTGTTACCGTTTTTTTTACCTAAATACGGCATTAAAATCACCCTCACCCTGGGTGTGCTCGCCTGGCCGCTGCGTTATATCATTTTCGCCATCGGAACGCCACCGTGGCTGGTTATTGCATCTTTGGCATTACACGGCTTTTGTTTTGTTTTCTTTTTTGCGGCGGCGCAAATATATGTGGATACGGTAGCGCCAAAGGATATTCGCGCCTCTGCGCAAAGCTTGATTTCTATTGTCACTTACGGCCTCGGATTATTCGTCGGCGGCTATTTCGCCGGCTGGATTCAGGACATGGCGTCAGTACACGCTGCTGATGGATCCATTACGTCGACAAACTGGAGCTGGGTTTTTATGGTGCCGTGTGTTTTGACCGTATTATGTGCGATTGTATTTCCTTTAACTTTTAAGGAAAAGCTGAGCTTTAAGAAGTAGAGATATATTATATTGAGAAGGACTGCCTTGTATGAAAAAAGTCACTTTTAAAGCAGACATCTCCCTGTTGATGCTGGCAATAATCGGCCTCGGTCTGTTTTCTCTTTTAATCGATAATATTCATCCCTTTAAGGCCTTTCAATTCAAAGTCAACCGCAATGAAGCAATCGAATCGGCGACAAAATTTCTCAACGATCGCGGATTTTCAACGGATGGATTCCGGGTGACGGCCAGTATTGACGGCAACGGAAATATATTTTCCTATTTTCAAAATCAGGTGGGACTCAAAAAGGCAGTCCGATTGTTTCGTCACGAGAATCTGAATTTATTGTCTTTTCACTGGAATGTCTTTTGGTATAAAAACGCACCTCGAAGCGCACCCCAACATCTTTTTTGGGTGCACGTCTCACCCGAAGGTCATATCATGCGGTTTTTTCACAGTGTTCCCGACGATTACGAGTTTGCACCACCTTCAAAATCAAAGATTACACAGCAGGAAGCGTTGAATATCGTTCGGTTGTTTTTATCTGATCGAGGGATCGATATCGATTCTTATACCATCGACGAATTTTCAAGTCAAAATTTTGAAAAACGGACGGATCATGAGTTCCATTGGAAGAGAAGCTGTACGGACGTACCCGGTGATGTCAAGCTTTTCGTTAAAGTACAGGGTGATAATATCAGTGAATTTTCAAGGTATTTTGAATTGCCCAAAGACGCTTCTCTCGTTTTTAAGCAGCAGGAGAGTAACATTATTTTTATCGGCAATGCCCTGCTGCTGCTGTTTGTCATTTTTGCTCTTTTCCCCATCGCCGTTTTCCTGAAAAAATATCATGCCGGAGAAGTTGGCGTGAAATCCGGGAGTGTTGTCTTTTTGGTCCTGTGGATCGCACTGGTTATTCGAGGTGTTCTGGCCTTTCCGGTGCTTTTTCTGGGCTGGTCGATCGGTGAGCTGGCTTTCGATATGATCAGCGTGGTGAAATTGACTTTTTCAATTATTATTATTTACCCGTTCCTCGCAAATATTGGTTTTACATCATGGAGTGTTGGTGAATCACTGGCCAGGGAAAAGTGGGGTGAAAAACTTGCTGCTGTTGATGCTTTGTTGAATAAAAGGTTTGCCACTCTAAACTTTGCAAAATCCGCATTGCGAGGCTATGGATTCGGCTTTGTGGCATTGGGACTGACAGCTGTCATCACATGGGTCTTACTTCAGCTTTTTAAAGGTTCAACAGGCAATCCCGGATATGGTGGTATACTGCCTTTTTATCTGCCGTTTTTGGTGCCGTTATTATCTGCTTTTATTTCAACAGTTGTTTGTGAATTGCTTTTCCGTCTGTTTGCCAACCTTTTCATTCAAAGCCGGATTAAAAGTAAATTTTTTACCGTTCTGTTAAGCGCGGCTGTATTCTCTCTTGCATCCTTTATTATCTGGGATATCGCTTTAAGTTTAAGACCGGTTTATATCTTTTTAATTATCGCGTTTGTGAACGGCCTGCTGTTCGGGTATGTATTTTGGAAGTACGATTTAACAACCGTACTGTTTGCTAATTTTACCGTTATCAGTACTTTTCAGGTGATGACGATTGTGACCAATGGCCCAGGCTTTTTCTGGACCGGTTTGGCCGCAGTGGTTTTGCTGCTGCTGCCAGTCGTTCTCATTATTCGAGGTTATATTAAAAGGGATTCATTTAACTATAATCCGGATACCACACCCGAACATATCAAACGTATTTCTGAACGCGTGCGTATGACGAGAGAGTTGGAAATTGCCCGTCAGGTGCAGTTAAAATTATTGCCCAAAGACAGTCCGAAAATGTCCGGTTGTGAACTGGCTGGAATCTGTATCCCGGCAAAAGAGGTCGGCGGTGACTATTATGATTTTATCCATCTGGGGAAGAACAAAGTCGGTATCGCCATCGGCGATGTGTCCGGAAAGGGAGTGCCAGCAGCGATTTATATGACTTTGACAAAAGGCGTATTTCAATCACATGCAGAGGAGAATGTATCACCGAAAAAAGTACTCTCCAAGGTCAATCATTTGATGTTCCGGACCATCGAAAACAATTATTTTGTCAGTCTGTTTTATGCCATCATCGATCTTGATAGAAAAAAAATGATTTATGCCCGTGCCGGACACAATCCTGCCATATATTTTAGCCGTGCCAGCAAAAAGTTTAGTCTGCTGGAATCCAGCGGGATCGCACTGGGACTCGAATCTGGCGTGGTTTTTGAACACACACTGATCGAAAAAACCATACATATTCAGACCGGAGACCTGCTGGTGCTTTATACCGATGGTTTTACCGAGGCCATGGACCGTCATAACAACGAATATACTGAAGAGCGTCTGGTTCGGGTTGTGGAAAAAAACAGCGATTTAACAGCAAAAGAAATCATCAATGCCGTTTGCGGGGATGTCAAAGTTTTTGTTAAGGATCATCCACAGCATGATGACATGACCATGGTCGTTGTCAAGTTTGGATTTAACGGATCGGGACGCCTGCCGGTTGTTCCGGTGGTGCCATAAAGTTGGAGGTGATTTTGACCGGTGTCCGGTGAATAGTAATTTATTTTGCTAAAAATCTAAGTTACTGAACTATGTAACAAACAAAATTAAAAACTATGGCAACAATCGTTGTTGATTTTAATAGGGAAGTAAGGCAACTTAATGTCTACTGCAACAATTAAAATTTTTTTCGTACATGGCGATCCGAAACGACTTCGAACTGCTGAAATTTCAAACTGGACAGGTAAAGCTGTTGCAGGGCCACGTAGTGAATTCGATGGAATTATTTATCGCGAGGAGTCAAAAAGTTCAGGAGTTTATCTGTTAACTGGCAATGAGCCAGAATCGGGCAAACCGGCAATATATATTGGTGAAGCAGAATGTATTAAAGATAGAGTTAAGATACATCTCGAGAAAGATTTCTGGAATCAAATTGTTTTTTTTATTAGTAAGGATGAAAATCTTTGTTGTTTTACTTTTCCTTAATATTCGGGTTTCTGGAAAGCCTGTAATCTGAAATATATAATAAATATTATGTTAAAAAAGATAAGGCCTTTAATAAAAGTATTTTAAAATCTGTATGAATTATTAGCTGTTTGAATATTATCCAACCTTTTCTAATCCTTTGCCCAAACAATAAATCCCGGTAAAAAGGGTTCAGTCAAATGCTTATGTCTCGGCAGTACACGAACGGTATATCCATGTTGTCCGCTGTGGATGCATTTTATATCCTTTGCGGTGTATTCGATCGTACCGTCTTCACGGACAGTTCCTGCCTTCATCTCAATGGCTCTTGCTGCAATAAAGTTGTTCTCTGAATCGATGCGGCCCAGGTACAATTCTACACCCACGTCTTGTGGTGCAAGCGCACCGAGTTGGACACATGCTTTGACGGAAAATTTTTCTCCCACATGAAAATTGGCTTCCGGTCCCACACAGCAGTCAACGATGGATATTTTGGGCCAGTTTGCCGATATTTTTTCTTTCCATTGGGCCAGTTCTTTCGCCGCAGCATAATTATTTCTGGCCATGTCGGCGCAGCGTTTTTGTCCCATGATATAGTATTTTTCAGTGTATTCTCCAACCATTCGGTGTGTGTTGAAAAAATGGCTGAGAGTGCCGATGGACTTTTTCATCTTTGCAATCCATTTCCGCGGTAAACCATCGATGCTGCGGTCATAATAGGTCGGCACCACTTCACGTTCCAAAAGGGAATAGAGCGCTTCCGCCTCGATTTTGTCCTGTATTTCACGGTCTTGATAATTATCTTTACCGCCGAACGCCCAACCCACTTCAGGATAATATGCCTCGTCCCACCAGCCGTCGAGAATACTGAGATTAAGAACGCCATTTGCCGCGGCCTTCATACCACTCGTACCGCTGGCTTCCCGTGGTCGCCTCGGCGTATTGAGCCAAATGTCGGCACCCTGTACAAGATACCGCGTGACTGTCATGTCGTAATCCTCGATAAACACGATTTTACGTCGTAACTCCTCCTGATTGGCCAGTTGAATGATCCTTTTAACAAGTTCCTGGCCCGGTTCGTCTTTGGGATGTGCTTTACCGGCAAATATAATTTGCATGGGTCTTTGCGGATCATTTAATAAATGAGCCAGCCGTCTTTCATCGCGTAAGATAAGATGCGCCCTTTTATAAGTGGCGAATCTTCGGGCAAATCCGATGGTTAAAGCTTCGGTATCCAGCACTGCATCGGTAAAGTCAATTTCCGATTCGCTTGCTCCTCGCCGGATGAGCTGGTCACGTAACCGGTTTCGAGTAAAAACCACCAGCCGTTCGCGGCGTCTTTCATGTGTACGCCAGAGTTCTTCGGTGGGTATATTTTCAGATTTCTGCCATACGGTAATATCAGCCGGTTCTTCACGCCAGCGCTCGCCAAGATATCGGTCGTAAATATCTTTCATATCGTGGGATATCCATGATTGGAAATGGATACCATTGGTGATGTGCTCGATGGGTACTTCATCAATAGGGACCTGCTCGTACAGCGCCTGCCACATGGTCCTGGAAACCTCGCCGTGAAGCTTGCTCACACCGTTGCTGCGTGATGCCATTCGCAGGGCAAACACCGTCATACAGAAAGAATCTTTATTCTCTCCTGACGGCTGCTGGCCCATGGAAAGAAAGTGTTCGAATGAAATTTTATGGCTGTCCAGATAATTCTTAAAATAATGCCGCATCATGTCGGGCGGGAAATAATCATGTCCGGCAGCAACCGGTGTATGGGTCGTAAAGACGATTCCGGCTTTGGCCGCCTCCACTGCCTCGGAATAGCTCAATTGATATTCTACCATGAGTTGAATGATATGTTCCAATGCAAGAAATGCCGAATGTCCTTCGTTAATGTGATATACCGTCGGAGATTGTCTCAGTGCTTTTAAAGCCCGGTACCCCCCCATGCCTAAAACAATTTCTTGCCGTATGCGCATGTCCAGATCGCCGCCATATAGCTGGTAGGTGATCTTTCGCGCGGCGGGACTGTTTTCCGGTACGTTCGTGTCCAATAGATATAAAGACACACGACCTACCTGGGCTCTCCAGATATGCGCATGGACGCGATCGTTTGGTAAATCCACCTGAATGGTTACCGGCTCCCCGTTTTGATTTGTCTCCCGAGTGATTGGAAGATTATAAAAATCATTGTCCTCATAAATTTCAATCTGAACACCGGCCTCGTTTAATTGCTGTCTAAAATATCCCTGCTGGTAGAGTAATCCGACACCAATTAGCGGAATACCCAGGTCACTGGCGGATTTTAAATGATCGCCGGCAAGAATACCCAGACCGCCGGCAAAAATCGACAGGCATTCCGTGAGCCCAAATTCTGCCGAAAAATATGCCGTTACAGGGTTCTGTGATTCTCCGTGAACCTGATGGTACCAGGTGGCTTTTTTTTGCATATATTGTTGATAATTTGTCATCACATGATCCAGGTGCGTTCTAAAGCCTTCATTTTCCGCAGCAGCTCTGAGCTTTTGCTGGTCGATCTCACCCAATAATTGAACCGGATTATGGCCACACGCTTCCCACAAATCGCTGTCCAGTCTTCGAAATAATGAAAGCGCTTCAAAATCCCACGCCCAGTACAAATTATATGCCAGTTCCGTCAGGCCGGCCAGCTCCTTTGGTAAAACAGGTTTTGTGATAAAGGTTTTGACGGGTTTCATTGGTATCCTCCTCCTGTTGAGTAATTTAATTTACATCTCCTGTCGACGTGCTGGCCTGCGTATTGAAGCTTGAGGCGTCGAAGGTGTACGGAAGCGCGTGGTATCGGGGCAAGTGCCTTACACCGGCGCGCGTTACGCGACGGGGGACAATACACTTCAAGTTTACGCCGCAATTCCGCGCGATGTCGTCGCTTTGAATAGATAATATAATAGACATTTTTTTTAAAAGACACAACAAAAACTCGGTCAATTTTTTATTGCTTTTTAATTAAATTCCCCCTACGTTTAGTATATCGTTATTTTGTTGAAAAGGTCACGAGTGGAGGCAGACAATGATAAGAATGGCATTCCTTTTGATTTTTTTCGTTTCCCTGAGTGGACTGCTGGCCCAGGAGGATGCAGAGACTTTGTTCTCCGGGAAAATTGAGAGCGGTGGCTATGGTGCTTTCACCATGAAAACCGGGCAGGTTCATGGACGAACCGGACTTTTCCTTGGCGGTCAGGGAGGCTGGATTATCAATCATCAGTTTGTCATCGGCGGCGGGGGTTGTGGATTGGTAAGTGAGTACAAGATTGCTGAATCGGAAGAAGGTGATGATCTCTTTCTGTCTTTTGGATATGGCGGTGGTATGCTGGAGTACATTGCACTTCCAAATAAACTGATACATTTTAGCGTTCAATGTCTCATCGGCGCCGGCGGCGTCACATATATGGATAAAACCGGTAATACCGACCCTCAAACGTATCCTGCCGATGCCTGTTTTGTGCTTGAACCGGGCTTCACTTTCGAACTGAATGTAACACGCCATTTTCGCATAAATTTAGGCGGATCCTATCGTATGGTCAGAGGAGTAAATTTTGTGGGAACCAGCAATGAAGATTTATCGGATGTGACGTTTAATGTATTATTTAAATTCGGGTCGTTTTAGTCGGAAAACTTGATAACCGGTTGAAAGCGCCACCGACCATGCCTGATACGATGTGTCCTCACGAAATCTAGCCCAAAATACGATTAAAAGAATAGGCATTTTTTATTCGAGTTAATACGCCTGTTAACCTTAATAATTCATAAAAAAAGCTGTTACATCTAACATGTTCTTGATTTTACTGAAAAATATGATAAATTCACCGGTTTGTGCATCGTTATATTGGTATAATCTTTTGGCTTGTGGCAGTCGTATATTATTGGATTTTTTTATATCATGCCTGGAAATTTATAATCATGAGCTAAAAAATAATGATTTAACACCAACAATTCCAACCCCAGGAAAAGCCATTGGCTATTGTTTCCTCCCTATTTATAATATTTACTGAATCTTTAAATGTCATGGTCAATTTTCCAGGAATTTCAATTCGCTTGCAGATGCCTAAGGTAGCAATAAAAGATTTCCATTTGGATTAGGTCATTCCCAGAAAGATACCTACAGGTAAACTTTCAATCACTGGTATCTCCGATCGTACTGAGGCAGAATTTACTGCTATATATTTAAAAAGAGGTGCTTTGCCAGCTTCGATTTTTATTGTAGAAGAAAAATACGTGAACCGGCAAAACGGTTTGAAGTGCATCAGAACCTCACCATGTGTTAAACCGTTATCTCATCTCGCTCATTCACATCAGAAATCAATTTGGAACGATTTGGTCAGGAAAGTAAATTGCCGTAGATGGTTTAGTTACCATACATATATACTGAAAGGATAAAGTATTTTGAATTGGGGAGTAAAAGAATCTAAACCGGTCTTTGAAGCTTGCGAAAGAAGAGAGTAGTGAGGCAAATATATGATTGTTTTTTTATCAGTTCAATATTGAATATGGGAGAACTTGAGCCATTCTACTTTCAAATGGTGCGGTTCCGACACCTCTCATTATCTTGGAAAAATAATTGACGGAACCGCACCCAACAACTGAGTCTATAAAATCTTCAAGATATGCTGCATCAAGGTACCCTGGGGACGTTCAACCACCCGGCCGATCTCCTTACCATTGCGATAGAACACAAAGGTCGGTAAGCGATCGATCTGGTATTCTTCGATGTAAAATTTTACATCGGGTTCATCCTTGCTTTCGACGTTGAAGTAGCTGACTTCCACATTGGGATTGTTCAAAGCCTCGATAATCTTGATGAAGCATGGAACATGATCCCTTGAGTCGCTGCACCAGGTGCCGAGATAGACATCAATCTTGAGTTTCTCGCCCACTTTTTTCTGCAATATCCCAAGCGCATCCGGATCGATGGTGTAAGCGTCGTATACGGCTTTCCACTCTTCATTTCCAAACATCAACTCTTTGTCCACTGTCTCGATAGCGCCGACGTCTGCGACCAAATACAAAAGACTTAATGCAACCAGTAACAGAATCGGTTGGCTTAAACCTAAATGTTTCATCTTTTTCCTCCTTTTTTCTGGAATGCTTCAATAATTTTGATAAAACAAAAACATTATTGTACTTGTTTGTCAATCCTGATGAGACAGGCGTAGAAAAAAAGAAAACCTTAAGCGATTATAAACTGACGACGTGTTCCTGAGTAAGGGCCCTCGAAACCTGATTTTCTAAGTTTCTTGATAAAAAGTTTTCGTTTACACGGCTGCCATGGACTCATTAAGGTTAAGGATTCAAGTATAATCAAACCTTAAATGTTATGTTGCTGATAATTCTTTACACTTTAATCAAGGTACAACAAATCGTACTAAAAGCAAGTTGTTTATTAATTGTTTATTTCATTTTAATGGTGTTAGGATGCGGTTAAACCGGATGGATATTGTCCTCCTTATACGATACTTGTCTGTCGAAACTGATTAGACTGTCCTCATCTGACCGTCAATTTTTGGCACTGTCTTGTATCAAAAATTTTCGTTGTTTGAAAATGTCTTTACTAAATTTTAGTGTCCCTTACTTGACCAATAACATTTTTACCGACTCGCTGTATTTCCCAATCCGCATCGTACAGACGTAAATCCCTGAAGGCAAATGCTGCGCATCGAAGACCACGGTATGGCTGCCTTCCTCGACCTCTTTGTTCATCAGGATTGCAACCGTCGCCCCGTGAATATCGTATATCGCGATCAGGACATTACCGCGCTGGTGTATTTCAAATGAAATATTCGTCACCGGATTGAAAGGATTGGGATAATTCTGCATCAATGAAAAATTCTGAAGCACCGGCCCGGCGTTTTCCTGCACAAAAGTGGCATCCTGTTTGAGAAAGGTGATCTCTTTCCATGAAACCCAGGACGAACTCGAAGTGGTGAGGATTTTAAAATATCGATACGGTTCAGGATTCGCGGGAGCTCTATACAGCAACACCTGATCGATGGCTGTGGGCTGCCTGAATTCATGAATTTTGAAAAATTCTGTAGTCGGATCGCTGTTTTTCGCCCATATCTGGTGTACGGTGGGACCTGCAGGCCATTGATCGACCTGTAAATCGATACCGGTGACACGAATGTCCTCTAACAAATCGATTTGAATCCACTGGGGGGCGTAATCGCCCGATCCCCAGTTGGTGCCGGAATTTTTGTCAAAGGCCATATCCGGTGTCTGGTCCGCAAGATAACTCGAGGCTGTGATGATGCCGTCGTCTGTGCTGAATGGTGCGACCGGCGAACATAAAAACCCGGCTCCAGCTTCATCACAGTATTCAATCTGCCCGCCGACCATGGTCATGTAGATTTTGATGTCCAATAGATCTTTGGGTTTCCCCACCTCAAGGGGATTCTGGGATACAACGACCAGATCGGCCCATTTGCCGGGCGTTAAACTTCCTTTTTTGTCCTCCTCAAAGGTCGCATAGGCACCGTCAAGGGTGAGTAGTTTGAGGCTGTTTGCGATTGTCAGACGCTGCGCCCGTTCCCAATCGGCATGCGTACGGTTCAGATATCCCAAACGGGTTACGGCCTGGTAGATGAGCCGGAACGGGGAATACTCACAGGGGGCGTCGTTGAACGGCGCATCGCTGCTTCCGGTGATAAACAATCCCTGGCTTTCGGCATTGACAAAGTCCTTCCACCGCAGGCACCATTCGGGATGGGTGTTGCTGATATACGTCTGGAATGTCTCCTGCTCCGGCCAATCCGGGGGACCTAATAATTGAAAGGAGGCAATAATGCCCTTCTGCTTCATGCGATTCAATTGATCGTCGGATACTTTTACTGCATGCTCGATACGGTAACGGTAGTTATCGTTGGATTCCCCGCCCAGCACATTTTCATAGGCTGTGAGTATTTTTTCGACGGCACTTTCGTTCACGGCATGGGCGGCAACCTGCCAGCCACGATCATGAGCCATTTGCACCAGTTGATTGGTTTGTTCCTGAGTCAGGATGTCGGTGGTTCCAAAGGGATCGTCCACATACATCTTGACTCCCGGGGCGTGAATCCGATCCGAGTAAATTCTGTCCGGCCGGTGCATGGAATCCTCCAGAACATCGATCAATGATCCGTCATCCAGGGTGCCCCAGTAACCGTTCAGGCGCACGGACAATTTTCCCCGGGTTTCGAGGTCCAGGGCGTTGTTCAGGTGTTCGGGTGCATAATCCGGCCGGCCAAAATTCAGCTCGGAAATGCTGGTCCATCCGTTGGCGGACAGCATATCCATGATTTCCTCCAGAGGAGGATAGGTGGTCTCGTGGGTGAGGGAGCAGATGTGCTCTCTCCAGCTGAACCAGTGCGTGTGGGAATCGTTGAATCCCGGCAGGATGGTTAATCCCTGCAGATCATAAATCCGGGTGCCGGCACCCTGTTCGGCCAGTGCCAGTATTTCGTCATCGGATCCTACGGCGATAATTGTATCCGAATGGATGGCCAGGGCCTGTGCCTGGGGATATGCCGGATCCATGGTGATGATGGTGCCGTGGTAAAAAATGATATCCGGGACGGTACCGGGAGAAAAAATATTGGTATGTGGGAGAGGACCGGCGTCCGGACCGGGTGCTAAGGCAAAGAACGTGAAAATGACAGGGAAAATAATAAAGAGAAAGCGATTCGTAAATTTTTTTCGGAATAAATGTTTCACTGCGTTATTAAACAAATTGTTTTGTTTGTTTGTGCTTGAGAATAACATGACAGGACTCCTTGATCACTCCGGGAAAGATTGCCCGAGTGAAATGGTTACGAGTACTCAACCTGCTGGTGTTTTATCGATTAAATTTACGGCATGGGATAACAGCTACCTTAAAAATCCGTCGTATTCTATATGAGATAAAATCTTGCAGGTTTTGTATACTATAACCATGGAAGGCTGTTTTTTATTTCAGCTGTCGGGTGCCGTTCCGTCATTCTTGTTGCTAAAGACGGCTTATGGTGCGTCAAAACCGCACCATACCACTGCCGAAATCTATAATATTTCTCAAATGGAATTTCCCAAAAGTGTTTACTCAGTATTTTAATCGCTCTGGAATGTTTTACCTTTGAATACAATATCACGATTTAATTTCCCGGTAGAATTAAATGCTAAAGGTGCATAAAAAGCGCCCAAATGATGACGATTTTTGAATTTATAGAATACTTGTATTCGATAGAAAAGTCCTGGATCGGTTTCAATCTCTTCGGAAAGGGAAAATAGCCGTTCCTTCGGATGCGACTCCCGAGTTAATTTCTTTGTAGTGTAAAGAGATTTTGTAACGTCTTTGGACAACGGCTTTGGATGACTATACCCTTTTTTTTTACTTGATTTTTGCCCCTATATTGGTTAAATTTTTCAATAAATCATCAATAAAAAATGTATCAGTAATTTAAAACAATTGCAGCCAAAAAGCACATCGGACAAACGGAATGCTATTCGGTAATTTCCGCTGGTAGGTTGGTCAAGTCATACAGTCCGCCGCTCATGCATTATGGCCACTCGAAAATCATCCAAGTGTCAGGTGGATACCATACCAAAGCACACAATTCTGCTATGTTTCATCTTCGTGATGAGATTGGTTTCACAAGCCGCCACTGTATCCCTGGGCGCAGGTTCTTCAATCGCTGACGCTGCCTCCGCACTCTTATCTGGCGATTCTATACGTTTCGCAGCCGTATCTTCAGCGACTTCCCTGTCCTTTTCCATATTCAATTACGATCCGCCGGGTCATCTTCTTCCACAAATTAAGGAGCAGGCACCGGTCTATTCACTCCCGCAGGCCCTGCTGATGAGTCAAGATACACTCAATCGTGCGAAATCGATACGTTCACCGGCGGATATTGTCAGTGCATTGACATGGTCGGCTGAATTAAGTTTTATTTTGGGGCATCTGGAAAGCGCCCAGACGAATTTATTGGATGCGCTTGAGATGTGCGAGAGATATCATTTCAACTACCGGCGTATTTCGATACTCCGGAATCTCGGCGAGCTCTATGCGACCGTCAAACTCACATCCTGTGCTTTCGAATGCGGGCAGCAGGCCCTTCACGAGGCCACTTTAACGGGAGATTCACTGGAAATCGCTAAAAGCTGGATGAGCATGGGGGCAGTCTGTTCTCGAATCGGGCAATCTCAGGAAGCACTGCAATACTTGCAGCACGCGTCACATTCTATTCTTCAATCCAATTCACAGCAATTGATCGGACGGTTGTGTTATGAGAAAGGCTGCGTGCACATCAAACTGGGAAATTACGACCGGGCGCTGGAAAACCTTCGAGAAGTTGTGTTGATTGCCGTGAAACAAAACTACAAACCGGGCATTGCATTCGGCAAAAGAGATATGGCTGAAACTTATTTCTTTATGGGAGATTATCAAAACGCCGCGACGCTGTACCGCCGTGCCTTGTCCATTCTGCCCGGCCAGATCCCCTATATTGAACTGGCCTCCACACTTCACCTGTCAAAAATTCATGAGAGCCGGGGTGAATTGAAAAAAGCCCTTGAGTGTTTAAAAGCGCAT
>JAFGEC010000276.1 GCA_016931775.1 Candidatus Zhuqueibacterota bacterium
TATTGATACCCGCACAAATGGCGGTCCATGAGGGCGTGGCTCGTATTTTTGAAATTCCCCACACCGGACGGGTTAAAAAGCCGAAAGGTGTCACGAATTCATTCACATTCAAGAGGTATAAAAACCCGCAGGCCACAAATATCAAAACAAGCCGGTCGCCTACGACAAGATACAGCGCCGCATTGACCAGATAAGCCCAGCCGATCAATCCCAGAATACCCCATCAGTGAATTTGCATCCAGGCAGGCTGATCGACCATACCGCCCCGGTAATCCATCGCCAGCAGGGCAATGGTGCGCAGCAGAATATGCCCGGCGATCTGAATATTTGTATCCGCCCGGTTTTTTCTCGCTTTGATGGCCCACGGGATAGCGAGTCCGACGATGAGCAGGAAAGCGGGAAACACCACATCCGCCAGTCCCATGGCGTCCTCTTGAGCGGCCTTGTGCCCCAGCCATCCCGGCACGCCGCTGAGGGTCCACAGGTCATTGACGAAAATCATCAACAGCATGGTCAATGCACGAAACATGTCGATGGAAGCGTAACGGTTTGAGTGCATAACTTGGGTCAATCGATTATTGTTGGGCTTTTATTTTTTTCTTTTCATGTAAGTTTGCCTTTTAACCAAGCCCTCGCGCTTTCAATATCGGTAAACCATTTCATGATATGACCCACATTGGCCGATGTCGTCTCATAAAATGATTTAAAATCCCAATTCCCCGGTCGTTCGACAATTGCAGAGGGCAATATTTTTACATCTGTCGGGAGACTTCTGGCGCGAAAATAGGCTGCCACAATCTCTTGCGGTCCCTTTAAATTACGAACGTCGCACAGTACAGCTTTGGCATTTTTTCCCCTTATGATCTCAATCACGTCGACATGCAGGTTGTCGATTGTATCTTTTGTTAGTTCACCTGTGATGACGATCTCAACGATTCCTTCACTCACTGAACATGAGAGTCTATAATTCGTCTGATCTTCCATTCATAGACTCCTTGTTTTTATACAGTCAAATTATAGAACAGCGACTGCTTTGATAAAAGTAAAAAGTTAAATTATTGTGTATACATTTTGTTGAAAAATATTATATAATAAATTCGAGAAAAGCAAGGAAAAACAATAACAACGAGTAATATGTGAGTCACCGGGGGATAATTTGATTTCCAGGTACACTCTCATTCGCAAACTCTTCATCCGTCGTGTTCCGGATTTTCGAATATCATAAAACTCATAAGAGGTTAAGATTTTTCGTTTTTTCCATTGGCTTGGGAACGTCATCCAAAATGGTGAAGAATTATAAGGCAAGCAAGTCGGATGAAAAAAGTGAAAAATTCCTGCAATTGAATTTCAATATAAAAAACACAATTTCTGCTTGAGTGGTGGGTGAAAAGAGATATTAAATCGGGCAAGGAAGGCGAAGCTTTCATTGAATGAGCGATTCAAATTGCATTTGGATCGGAGATTTTTGGTAGAAATGAAATAGTAAATTCAAGATGAATAACATCAATTACACTCAATCTGCGCGGGGCTGAATTTAAAGTCCCGTATCGCGATAGAATAATATGAATTTTTTTGTGCAGTAATGAGTATGTTACCCAATAAAAATCGATGTCAAAAAGACTTTTGATGCAATCCCTCGCTAACAACAAGGAAAACTATGCTTTCCATCCCCCCGGTCACATATTACTTGTGTATAAATTTATCACTTGATTTTTTTAATAAATATTATATATTGTCCTTTCAAGATAAGGCATCATATGATAATATTCAGAAATAAATTTCAAAAAGTAATTGTATTATTATTACTGATTTCTTTAATTTGGGCAGGTTTCAATCTTTTTTATTTTACTCATTCTCACATCGATGAAAATGGAAAGACTGTTGTTCATGCCCATCCCTATCAAAAAGAAAATCAGAATCCCAAAGATTTTCCCAAACATACCCATTCAAAAAGTGAATTATTAGTATTTGCTTTTATTTATCAGGTTCTGTCTCAGTTCACGTTTAATTTAATTTTTATAATTTTTTTATTAAATATCCATGCAAATTTAAAAAATAAATTTTCATTCCAATGGAATCCTGCTGAATTTCTCTGCAAGAATATTTTCAGACGCGGCCCACCGTCTATTGTCCGATTTATATAATTTATCTCCCTAAAAAACAAATTTTTAACTATGTAGATCATATCTATCGAGGGATTATAATAATCCGCTACCGATAGTTAGTGTCTGAACGATAACCCTGCTTTGAACGTGCGACGCACCTTTGAAGCCTTTTTGTTTTTTAAAGATTATAGTTCTAAGAGGTGCGTCGCACGGTTGCTATACTTTTCGTTCACGCACTGGTTGGTTGATTTTTCTGTTCATTTTAGGTGGTGTGTGTTATTTATCCGTTGAATTTTGAGAATCTGTTATTATTCCAAAATTGAAAGTAATTTTTAACATTTTTCAGAAGGGCTATATTAATGAGAATTATAGATAAATTTATAAAAATTTTTTTTATGTCGGGTTTTATATTTTCCGTTACTATTGCTGAGTCAATGCATGACGTCACTTTAATAAAGGGAAATGTTATCGACAAAAAAACAAAGGAAGCACTGCCGGGAGTAAATGTGATCGTCGAACACACGACCGTCGGCGCGGCAACCGATGAAAACGGTGAGTACGTAATTACCCATGTTCCCACTGGTAAATTGCATCTTGTGGCATCGATGATGGGATATAAACGTGAACTTAAAATTATCACCATTCAGCCCGATGAAACCATTCTGGTTAACTTTGAACTTGAACCGTCTATTCTGGAAATGGGGGCTCTTGTTGTTACTGGAACATCGACCCCGCATCTCGTGGAGGATATGCCTGTACGAACGGAAGTTATTCCACGGCGTTTAATCGAACAAAAACATGCCTGCAATTTGGCTGAAGCATTGTCCTTTCAAACTGGTGTCCGGGTGGAAAACAACTGTCAGAATTGTAATTTTTCCCAGGTACGTATTTTGGGGCTGGACGGCAAATATTCTCAAATTTTGATTGATGGAGATCCGGTCGTCAGCAGTTTAGCCAGTGTTTATGGATTGGAGCATTTCCCTGAAGAAATGGTCGATCAAATCGAAATTGTTAAAGGCGGCGGTTCATCGCTTTATGGCGGCGGCGCAGTTGCCGGTGTCATAAATATGATTACGCGAAGGCCCATGATAAACCAGGTGCGTATAAAATACCAGAACAACTCCACTGATGCCAAAGTGGATCAGCATCTTGGCGCTGTTGCGGAAACGGTTTACAAAAAGGGGACATCGGGAGCTTATGTATTTGGCTCATTCCGAAAGCGAAATCCTTACGACCGCAACAACGACGGATTTAGTGAGCTGGGAGAGCTGCGAAACGAATCCATGGGCTTCAAATGGTACTATCAACCATTTGTCAACAGCGAACTGTTGGCATCGTTTCACCAAATCCATGAGGAACGGCGCGGTGGAAACAAGTTCGATTTGCCCGTTCATGAAGCGGAAATCGCCGAATGGATCGAACACTGGCGATCGGGGGGCACAATTCGCTGGTCTCATCGTCCCGGTGTGCTTTTTGATTACCGGTTTTTTTATTCCTTTTCCAGCGAAAATCGGAAATCTTATTACGGCGGCTTGGATGGTTATGCACCGCAGGATCAATTGGATGCGCTGGCATTTTACGGCAAAACGGACAATCCGCTGCAAATTGCTGGATTTCAGTCAAACTACCGTTTGACGAATCATCTCCTGACGGCAGGCGTTCAATATTCTTATGATAAATTAAAGGATAAAACCGCTGCTGAAACCGCTTATTATTTGAATGAGATTTATACCAATACGGGAGTATTTATTCAGGATGATCTCCATTTGGGTGATGACGGGCTGATTGAACTGGTGGCGGGCATCCGTTTGGACAAACATTCCGAATTGAACGAATGGATCACGAGTCCCCGTCTCAACGGAAAGTTGGATGTGGGAAAAGGAGTTGCACTTCGGGCTGCATTCACCACCGGATTTAAACCGCCACAAACGTATGATGAAGACCTGCATTTATGCGGTATAGAAGGCGATCAACGAATCATTCGTAATTCAGCCAATTTAAAGGAAGAACGCAGCAAATCCTTCAGCGGCGGATTTGAATATCTGGGTTATCTCAATAACATTCCGACGATGTTTTCATTAACCGTTTTTTATACAGAATTAACCGAATCGTTCACAGAACGGTTTATTGCCAAACAAGGCAGTATCGAACGCTGGGAACGGGTGAACAGCGACGGCGCTGATGTCAAAGGTATCGAGTTTGATTCGGGAATTCGCCCGTTGAGTAATTTTGAAGTAAGAAGTGGGATAACGTATAAACAGAGTCAATATGATAGTCCCAATGCCGATTTTGCAACCCGAAATTTTTTGCGAACACCCGTTTTATCAGGAAATATTCGATTATCGCTGACTGCCGCAAGTCATATCGACATTTATCTGCATGGTACTTTTATCGGCAAGATGGACGTACCCCATGAAATTGCTGTCAAGGGACAGAAAGCCCCATTACTGATACTTGGAAAAAGTCATTCTTTTTTTCAAACAGATGCGGGTCTGACTTTTAAACTTCCGTTGAACAACGGATTAAATTCAAAATTAAATATTGGAATTAAAAATATATTGGATGCTTACCAGGATGACCTGGATTTAGGGGCGGACAGGGATCCTGCCTATGTTTATGGTCCCACCCGTCCCAGGACGTTTTATTTTGGTATGGAAACAGCGTTTTAATCAATTGACACACCGCCCCGTATTTCGGCATGTTGCGCACCTCTCATAGGAAAATCATCGAAGCGGGTAACTGTCGTCTAACGCCGTAATGAGCATTACCGTCAACTTTAATTTATTTCAAGTATATTTTGATTTTGACGGGATAACAAGATCAACAGGATCGACATCATGGTTCAATCGGAAAAACAGTCATAAATAGGGATCAGTATGACTCAACATCCGGTTCATCCTGTCAAATAAACATAATTAATTTATAAACAATCACTTAAAACGCAATGCATTAGGTGTCAAGCGTGATATATTTTTCAGGGTATCCCACGGAATTTTAAGCCGGTATCATCTTTTTAAAATCATATGTTTTTCTGCTCAACTTGCAAAATATTAAAATTTTCTCAGTCGCAGCGTACGGTTCCGTACATGTTTTCCATAATCGACATAAAAAGTGCCGGAACCGCACAAAATTTATATACCATAACATGGGATTTTCCCAAATCCCGGTTCTGAATCCGGTGCGGTTTAAACGCATCTTACGCTGTCTTTGGCGAGAATGATGACGGAACCGCACCCTATAACTATTTCAGCCAGTGCATCCGTTTCACCGCCACCTGGTCTCCGGCCTTTAACCGGTAAAAATACACGCCCGAAGCGAAACCGCTGCCGTCGACGACAAAACGGTTGACACGATCCGGTTCCGCAACCGCGCCATAGCGCGAAAGCATCTGACCGCCGACATTAAAGATATCCAGGGCGGCATTGCAGCGTGAGGTCACGGTGTATTCGATGACGGTCTGGCTGTTGCAGGGATTGGGATAATTCTGGCTGAGCGCAAAACGTCCCGGTACGGCCTCTGGAACCGCGGCTGCAGCCGCTGTCTTTGGATGAAAATGAATGACGCGATCATAGACGATTTCCGACCATTCCGGACTCACTTTGGTTTCCGGTTCCACATAGGCGCGAAAGCCGACCAGCAATTGGGTGACTTTTAACCGCGGACAGGGCGGATCGGGCACAGTCATCGTATAGGGTTCGCTTTTTTGGTTGCGCGTAACCTTGCAGACATAGAACTTTTGCGGGTCGCCGGCCGGATCCGGGACCGCGTCTTTGATGAATGGCTCGAACGGTTGGATGCTGCCGGACATGCCGCGGCCCTCGCCCTGTTCGCTGTTGATCGAGGCCAGTCCCACCAGCTCTCCCATGTCGGCGACAGCGGGTACGCCGGCCACCGGGTCCTGGCTGTAAAGCACGACGCTGGAATAGGTCGATTTTCCGGTCATGGCGTGATTGAGGCCGTAGACGATGACAAAATCACAGGAGTCTTCGCTCAGATGAAACATCTGGCTGCGCATATAGATGGTGTCGCGCGTCGGACCCAGCGTAAAATACTCCTGTCGCTGGTACTGGTCGAATCCGTCCTGAATCCACATAAAAGTGGGTACGTCCTCATATTCCATGGTGGCGGGATCGCAATAGCGTGCGATGAGGGCGGTGCGCAGTTTTTCCAGCGCCGGCAGCAGGTTGAATTCGCGCGTATCGCCGGTGCCGCGCACGCGCAACTGCGGCATGGCAAAGGGCTTGAGCGCTTCGGACGACAGCGGTTCGGCGGGAGTGACGCGAAAGACCCAGCCTCTGTGGTTGGGCTCGTATGGCGGCGCAATAAGGGATCCGTCCGGATTGAGCAGCGGCCGGTCCGGGGCAAAGTAGGCGGTTTCGATCTGATGGTCCGGATCATCGACAAAAAAGGCCATGCGGTTTAAAAAGGCCAGCTGATCGCAGGTGTCCTGCAGGCCGAAACGCACCATCTGGCTGGAGATGACTTCCGTGTTGATGATCGATTCCGCGCATCCGGCAATCAACGCCGCATTGTGCACACGGGCGGCGATGCCGGAATCGGGCGTGGAGATGATCATGGCGGCGGCGTCATAGGGCGTCGAACGCGCTTCGCCGTTCGGGCCGTCGCCGCTTTTGATGGTAAAGTTGTTAATGGCATCGCCCAAATTGACAAAAAAACGCAATTCCTGCCTGTACACGGGATGGAAGCGACTGGCGATGTAGGTCTGATAGCCAAAGTATTTTAACGGCGGCGGCGTCCACCCGACAAACACGACGGCCTCGTCGGCGCGCATGCGGAATGACCAGGGATACATATTGTGGCCGTTCGGCGGCGTCGCCTGTTCCGGCAGTTCCGGCAAGAGATAGAAACAGTAGGGAGAATCAAAGTTAAAAGCATTGCCGCTGGCCAGAACACCTGTACAAAATAAATTCAGCGGATCCGATTTGTTCAGCAATCCCTCGCGCACGACAAAACCGTCGCGTTCCAGTTCGGCGCGAA
>JAFGEC010000277.1 GCA_016931775.1 Candidatus Zhuqueibacterota bacterium
AAAGCCTGGGCCGGGCAGCGCTGGTCGAGAAAGATAAACCAATGGGAAGAAATCGGCTTCCCTGTATCAACCCACAATAACGATGTGCCGGAAAGAATGCTTGATTTCAGGCGTTTTGTTTCAGACGAAATCAATCAATTACTCTTTAGAGTGATTGACAAAGTTAATACCAATGCCCCGAATGCCCTTGTCAATACAAATGCATGGTATTTCAGCTATTTGAAATATTTCGACTATGCCCCCATTGCCTATTCCGGTAAAATGACGCGCGGAGGCGAGGGATTTTATGCCGGTACATCCCTGATGAAAAACGACGGTATTTTGTGGGCTTCATTTGGAATAGTGCGCATTCAATATGAAAGCACAAATCCATTCTGGTGTAATGAATTCACAACCATGACGGCTGTTCCGAATTCCTGCAGAAAGCAGGCGTATGCCTCATTGATGTTCGGTAACCAGATGGTCTGCGGATGGACATGGCAAAGCATGCATAGCGGAGAGGAACAGTATCTGGAAGGTTTGATCGATTGGGATGGTATTCCAAACCGCAAATACGATGAATACAAAAAAATTGCCACAGAATTTAAAAAAATAGAAAAATATTTCCCCTACAAATTACAGGCTCAAGTCGGATTGGCTTTTTCCTTCCCAAGTCAAATAGTCAGTTATTCTTATCCGGAACAACATGAGAACCAGGTCGGCACCTGTTTTAATCAGTTTTTTAACCGCAATATGGACGTAAGAATGCTTGATATCAGCCGAAGCGATCTGGACTATAAATTGCTCATGATTCCCGGTGTGACTGTTATGGATCCAAAAACCGCCGGTAAAATTCGTGATTTTATATATAAAGGCGGTACGGCGATTATGACAAGTTATTCGGCCGTTGTAGATACCACAAACAAAGTTTTTGCAATTACTCGTCCCGGTTTATTGGATGATGTTTTTGGAATTAGAATTGGAAGTTACGAAGAATTCGAAAACATGAACGAAATATCCCGGATTTTTTATAAAGGTAAGCAGGTTCGGGTGAATTATATGGGAAAGAATATTGAAACAGAATCACCCCGATACGATGTCATCGATCCGAAAGGCGCGAAAGTTTTGGGCAATATAATCAGCCTGGATAAAGATTACCCGGTTATAACCTGCAATAAATACGGTCAAGGCAGGGCAATTTATATCGGTCTTCCTGCAAGAGGTGAAATATTGAGCCCATTACTGGACGATTTGATAAATGAACTTTTAATCAAAAAAGGCCCTAAAGTACCTGAAGGTGTAATGGCCAGAAAGATCGATAAAAACCATATATTATATCTGAATGTCACCGTTAAGACAAAAAAGATTGAATTAGAGGGCAAATCAAAAAGCCTTCTGTTTGATAAAGATTATACCGATGGATTCACGATTGAACCTTTTGAACCTGAATTTATTGAGTTAAAATGAGTCAGCAGCTTGACAACATTGTTCAGATAATGAGGACGAGATAAACAGGCATTAACCTGGCAGAGAAATCAAAAAAACAGGAAAATGTAAAGATAATTCACCTAAGGATATGTGGGATGAAGATCAAAACCTGCTTTCTAAAATTTATTAAACTGATTTTATATAGAGGAAGCTTGACCATTTTCCTTTTTGGAGTATTTCTTTACACGCCACTGTTCTCACAACTGCCGACGGCGCAACAGGTTGCCGGTCAAATGAAAGTCGGCTGGAACATGGGAAACACGCTGGAAGCCATTTGCGGTGAAACGGTATGGGGAGGTGCCTATATGGGCCTGTTTAATCGCAGCTCTGGGGCAATTCTGGATCAGGGACTTTTGGATGCGATTATGGACTCGAGCAATTTTCCGATTTCAAAAGTACAAGGTTTGTTTGACATAATGATAAATGAGAGGGAAAAATGAATATACCAGAATTTCGTAAAAATATGAAAACACAAGTTATATCTTTCTATATATTTACCCTTTTCATTTTGGCAAATTTTAATCTATATGCACAAAATAAATTATATCCGAACGAGTTTCCTTTGGGAGATGTAACGCTGCTGGACGGGCCTTTTAAGCATGCCCGCGATCTGAACATCGAGGTCCTGTTAAAATACGATGTCGACCGGCTGCTGGCCCCTTACCTTAAAGAAGCCGGATTGCCCCAAAAGGCCGAATGCTATCCCAACTGGTCGGGTCTGGACGGACATATCGGCGGCCATTATCTGTCGGCTATGGCCATGAATTATGCCGCGACCGGTAACGCAGAATGCAAAAAACGTATGGAATATATGCTTTCGGAGCTCAAAGAGTGCCAGGAGACAAACGCTGTCAACCATTCCGAATGGGGAGTTGGATACGTTGGCGGTTTTCCGAACAGTAAAAATTTATGGCCGGCTTTTAAAAACGGGAATTTTAGTGTTTATTTTTCATCCTGGGCCCCGTTTTATAATTTGCATAAAATGTACGCCGGTCTCAGAGATGCCTGGCTCTATTGTGGCAATGAACTGGCCAAGACACTGTTTCTGAAATTCTGTGACTGGGGCATCGATCTTACAGCCGGCCTGTCCGATGAACAAATGGAACACATGCTCAACGCGGAGCATGGCGGCATGAACGAAATATTTTCCGACGCCTATCAAATGACAGGTGATACAAAATACCTGACCGCCGCAAAACGGTTCTCCCACAAGCAGCTTCTTGATCCGTTATCGGAAGGTATTGACAATCTTGACAACAAACATGCAAATACCCAGATACCCAAATTTGTCGGTTTCGAAAGAATTGCAGAACTCGGCCATGACGAAAAATATGATAAAGCGGGACGATTTTTCTGGGAAACAGTGACCTCGAATCGTTCACTGGCTTTTGGAGGCAACAGCAGAAGAGAGCATTTCCCCGGTAAAACATCATGTATCGATTTTGTCAATGTCATCGACGGCCCCGAATCGTGCAATTCATATAATATGCTCAAGTTGACAGAGGACCTGTTCAGTCAACATCCATCGGCAAAATATGTCGATTATTACGAAAGAACGTTGTTTAATCACATTCTTTCAACTCAGCATCCCGAACATGGCGGATACGTGTATTTCACCCCGGCGCGTCCCCGTCATTACAGGGTTTATTCCGCTCCGAATGAGGCAATGTGGTGTTGTGTCGGCACAGGTATGGAAAACCACGGCAAATACAACCAGTTTATCTACACTCACATGAATGATTCTTTGTTTCTTAACCTCTTTATTGCATCCGAACTTTACTGGAAGGATAAAGGCGTTAAAATACGACAGGATACAAATTTTCCTTCAGAAGAGCAAACAAAACTTATGGTAACAGAAGGTTCCGCCGAATTTACCTTGCTGGTCCGGTATCCGGGATGGGTGAGCAAGGGGGCACTGGAAATAAAGGTTAACGGAAAGGATGTTTCATATTCCGCACAGCCATCGTCTTATGTAAGCATCAAGCGGACGTGGAAAAATGACGATGTGGTTCAAATTTTACTGCCCATGCATAATACCATTGAATATATACCCAATGTCCCTGATTATATCGCGTTCATGCATGGTCCCGTTTTACTGGCCGCAAAAACCGGAACGGAAGACTTGAAAGGCTTGATTGCAGATGACGGCCGCTGGGGGCAATATCCGGGCGGGGAATTTTTACCGATTGATCGAGCGCCTATCCTGATAGAAGATGACATAGAAAATATCGCTGACAAATTGGAACCGGTTGAAGACAAGCCATTAAGTTACAAGCTCGCTGTTAAAATGATCAATCCAATGGAGCTTACGCTGGAGCCTTTTTTTCAAATCCATGATGCCAGGTATATGATGTACTGGCTGGCCCTGACAAACGACGGCTATAAAGCTTACGTGGATTCACTGGCAAACATCGAAAAAGAAAAACTCGCCCTGGAAAAGCGTACTATTGACTATGTCGCTACCGGTGAGCAGCAGCCGGAAACCGATCATGCCATGCAAAAGGAAAAGTCGGGCACGGGCAACAATTTAAATGAGTTTTGGCGCGATGCACGTGACGAAGGCTATTTTAGTTACGATATGGCGACAAATTCTGAAACCAGCCTGAGCCTGTTTGTTCGCTATTGGGGCGCAGAGTGGGGTAACAGAAATTTTGACATTTACATCGACGATGAAAAACTGATAACAGAGGACAATACAGGCCGGTGGAACCAATCCTTGTTCAAGGATGTGGTTTACCCGATCCCCGACGCAATGGTAAAAGGGAAAAGCCATATCAGAGTTAAATTCCAGGCTCATGCGAGTAATACTGCCGGTGCTGTGTATGTCGTCAGGATATTGAGCGCCGAGGGAAAAAAGTAACAATCAAAAAGGAGGAAAAAACATGAAAAATAGAAGCAGTCTTTTGATATTACTTATACTTGCCCTGTTGTTGCCTGTGGCCACGAAGACGGTGACAGCAAAGTCCGGGGCGGGAGACAGTGCTGCTCCGTCCAGGCCGGAAGGCCCATGCGACATCTACGCTGCTGACGGCTGTCCCTGCGTGGCCGCCCACAGTACCACACGGGCGTTGTACGCCTCCTACAACGGCCCGCTCTATCAGGTCATGCGTCAGTCGGACGGCAAGACACTGGACATCGGCGTGGTCCAACCCTCCGTTGGGGATGCGGGCGGATATGCCGATGCGGCCGCGCAGGATGCCTTCTGCGTCAACACGGCCTGCTGGATCACCACCATCTACGACCAGGCCGGCAACGGCAACCACCTCGTCCAGGCACCCCGCGGCGGATTCAGCGGCCCCGCTATGGGTGGATTTAACAACATCCCGATCGCCGACATGGCACCGATCACGATTATGGGCCACAAGGCCTACGGCGTCTTCATCGAGCCGGGCATGGGCCTCCGCTGGAACGACGCCAAGGGCACCGCAGTCGACGATCAGGCCGAAGGTCAGTACTGGGTCATTAACGGGCATCATTACAACTCCGGCTGCTGCTTCGATTACGGCAACGCCGAGACCGACAGCCGCGACGACGGCGACGGTACCATGGAAACCACTTACTACGGCAATGCCACTGCCTGGTATCACGGGCAAGCCCCCGGTCCGTGGATCATGACCGACCAGGAGAACAATCTGGTGGGTTGTGTCAATCCGGATCCAAATGAAAAGTACTGCCCGGACCTGCCGATCATCACCTGGCGGTTCGTGACCGCCACGGCCGACGGCGAACCGCACCACTGGAGATCCATGGGCGGAGACGCTCAGCAGGGAGACCTGGAGATCATGTTCGACGGACCACGCGTTTTAAATGACAGAAACAGCTATGATCCGATGCGCAAGCAGGGAGCCATCCTGCTGGGCAACGGCGGCGACAACAGCAACGGTTCGCAGGGCACATTCTACGAAGGCGCGATGACGGCCCCGGGTACCTTCCCGACTGAGGAAACCAACCAGAAGGTTCAGGCCAACGTTGTGGCTGCCGGGTACGACGTGCAACGTCTGAGCCTGGCGCCGGCGCATGCCACCGCCACGCCTCCGGGACTTCAGACGTTCGTACCCCAGTCTTCGCAGAACACCTCAGTGACATTCACCAATACCACGGGAGCGACTGTGAAAAACGTCACATTGAGCATTTCCGTGCCTAAGGAGTGGAAATCCGTGGTTTTAAGCTCCAAAGAAACTTCAAAGATGTTTGCTGATCCGATCGCGCCGGGTGCGAGCGTAAGCGCAACCTTTACGGTGACTTCCGGACCAGAGTCCTTCAACGGTGATCTGGTCGGCAAAGCCTCGTGGACGAATTCGACGAACGGTCAGACTTTATCCGAAACGACGTTCGAAAAGGTGCGCAACGTCAGCCCGATCAAGATCAACGAGTTCCGCATAAGCGCCGGTTCTCCGGACAACTCGACGGATTCGTTCATCGAACTCTATAACGCCGGAGACGATGCCATAGACATCTCCGCCTGGAGCCTGACGCACCACCCGACTCAACTGCCCATCTTTTCCTCGATAAAGATCCCGGCCGGAACAAAACTCGCGCCGCGCGGCTTTTACCTGCTCGGACTTTCCAATTCCGGTCTGTCGGTTCCCGCGAAAAAGGGTGAGTCCACTATCTATGTCAGGAGTACGACCGGCATGTCGGTTGGCGATATTGTTGAAATCGGCACCGGCTCTGCCGTGGAAATCCGCAAAATCGCAAGCATCCTAACTCCGCCGGTTGCTTCCAACGCCGGCGACCGCGGTGGCTTTGGTGGTTTCGGCAGACGAGGAGAAACAAGCGGTCAGACCACCGTATGGCAACCTATCCCCGACGGCCCGGTGATCACGATCCCGGCCGGCTCGGTCAACATACCCGTCACAAGCGTAGCCGGCTTTGAGGTCGGACAGAAGATGGGCATCGGATACGGCGCCGTCTACCCCACGGTCGCGCAAGCCGTTGAAAAGTACGAGGTCGTCACGATTACGCAAGTCGGTAAGCCGGGTACGCAGGCCTGGCTTTCAGCTGACGCGAAAACCGGCGACACAAACATCAAGGTATCTTCCGTCGAAAACATATCAGTCGGTGACACAATCAGATTGGACATTGACAGCAAGGGACATGGGATCGAGACCGTCACGGTGACGCGCGTCGGCACGCAATCGGCTCGCAGCACCTTCCGCGGTCCCTTGACGGAAACGGAAGATCCGGGCACGGGCCTGGATCTGGCCGAGCCGTTAAAGTACGACCATGCGTCCAACATGCCTTTCAGTGTCAGTGGAACGGGGATCAGCTTTGAGCCGTCGACGGCCTTTGATCACTCGAGCAACGAGCCGGTCCTGGCGCTGGGTACCGGGATCACACTCGACCAACCCCTGGCCACGGACCACGATATCCACGCGGTGGTGCGTGACGCAAAGGTCACGACCGCAGGCTATTTGGGAACTCCGGCGCCCGACCAGTGGTTCGGGGGTCCCGCCCTCGACTCCAGGGCCGGCAATATGGTACTGCGCGATGCAGCCGGCCGGGTCGTCGACAGCCAGAATTACGGCGGCCTCGTCGACCCATGGGCCGCCGAAGGTTACCAGGCTGCCTCCGGAGCAGGTGAGAATGGCTGCAGCGTTCCTGCGCCCACTGCGGGCAGGGGACGTTTCGGCTTCTTCAGGCCTGGCAGTTCCGCCGCCGGCACGCCCAATTTGAGCGCGGGCCGTTTCCCGGACGGTCTTGACACCGACAGCAACTGTACTGATTTCCAGGTGCAGTCCTCCTCCTCTCTGACGACCGCATCGGCTATCGGCGCCAACAATATCAAAGTCGCCGGCGTGGAAGGCTTTGTCGCCGGGCAAAAGATCGTCATCGATGCGGGCGAAAACCTCGAGACAGCCGTCATTGCAACGGTCGGGACCGCTGGCGGCACCACGGTGGGGGCTGCCTCCGAAGTTGGCGCGACCGTTATCACTGTCGAAGACGTGACAGGTTTTAGTGACGGTCAGACCATCACCATTGACAACGCCGCAAACCGTGAAACGGCGATCGTTGCCTCCGTCACCCGCGGCCGCAGAGCCTTTGGCAACTTTCCAGGCCGTGATGCCGCCATCACCGTCGCCGAGCCGCTAAAGTTTGCGCATGCGGAGGGTGCTTTGGTCTCCGGCAGCGGCGTCACCCTCGCTACGCCTTTAACCCGGGCGCATGAAAGCGGGGCTCCGATCGCTAACGGCATTCCCACGCCCGGTACACCCAACCAGTATTACAGCAGACGGCAGTAAGGACGCCTGTGGAACTGAGAGCATGGTCGGCCCCAAACCGGTTTTCGGCTCGCGGCTGGCAACAAAAAATCGTTAAAAAAATCTATAATCGTAAACCCGGATTGAATCATGACACGAAAAAATAAAATATTACTCAGATGATAAAGAAAGGGGAAAATCCATGATGCAAAAATACTTAAAAACCAATATGATATCCATTATTTTTCTTGTCAGTTTGTGCACGACCGGCACATTTGCTCAGTCAGGCTTACGTGAACGGATCATCAGTCTAAATTTCAATCAAGTCAAAGGTTTTTTTAACACAATGTTTAAGGAATGTATTGGCGCAGGCAGGGCAAACGAGGGTTTGAGGGCCGACTGGCAGCAACAATTGGCGTATGTCAAAAATGAATGCGGCTTCAAATATATTCGTATGCATGGACTGCTCACCGATGATATGGGTGTTTATCGGGAAGACAAAAACGGAAATCCGCAATATAATTTTCAGTATATCGACGTGTTATTCGATTATATTATCAGTATCGGCATGAAACCGTTTGTTGAATTGGGATTTATGCCTGAAGCAATGGCAAGCGGTGAAAAAACTATTTTCTGGTGGCGCGGAAATGTTACACCACCAAAAGATTACAAAAAGTGGGAAGAGCTCATCCGCAATCTGACGATTCATTTTACTGAACGCTACGGCGCAGATGAAGTCAAAACCTGGTATTTTGAAGTGTGGAATGAACCGAACCTGAGCGGATTTTGGGCAGGAACGCAAGAGGAATATTTCAAATTGTATCAATATTCCGTCAATGCCATAAAAAGTATCAATAAAGAATATCCGGTTGGCGGACCTGCCACTGCGGGCGCTGCATGGGAAGTTGAACTGATTGATTTTTGCAAAAAAAACAATCTTCCGTTGGATTTTATCAGTACGCATTCGTATGGTGTTAGACAAGGGTATCTCGATGAGTTTGGAAATACGGGGACTGTTCTGGATAAAAATCCGATGAGTGTAAGCGGCGACGCCCTTAATTCCCGGAGAGAAATTGTTAACTCGTCGATGCCGGATTTAGAACTTCATTACACCGAATGGAGTTCATCATACACACCAGCCGATCCGATACACGACAGTTATTTTCAAGCTGCCTACGTACTTGAAAAAATTAAACAGATTGGAGATGCTGCGAATTCAATGTCGTATTGGGTGTTCACGGATATTTTTGAAGAACCCGGACCGCGCTTCACCCCGTTCCATGGCGGCTTTGGTTTATTAAATTACCAGGCCATCAACAAACCTGTTTTCTATTCCTACAAATTTATGAATCAACTTGGAAACTTTGAGTTGATAAATACAGATTCGCGTTCCTGGGCATGCAAAGATGAAAAAGGAGACATACAGGTTCTGCTTTGGGATTTTACCTACACACTTTTAGATTCCGTCAACAATCAGGATTATTATATACGCGATTTACCGGCAAAATCGAAAGGAAACGTAAAAATAAAAATTTCGGAAATTCCTGCCGGAAAGTATGAGGTAAAAATCTACAAAGTCGGCTATCGTGTCAACGATCCCTATACGACGTATTTTGACATGGGCAGACCCGGTCAACTCACAAAAGAGCAGGTTCGGAAAATTAAAGAGCTGAATAATGGTTCCGCCGTTTCAAGCGAAGAAATAAATGTAGAAAATGGATCGGCTTTTCTTAAAGAACTTGAAATTCGTGAGAATGATGTATTTCTGATAACAATGAAGAGCCAATAGAGAACAAGCCGGAAAGAACCATCAAAGCTATGTTTCTCAAAAAACAGCATCAACCCTGTGACTTCTAAAACTTTTTTTGAATGAAAAGTCAGGTTGTCTCTATATATCATGGTTGAAATTGAATAAAATTATTAATGAATAACACAACAATAAAAGGTAAATTTAATGAACAGAATGGTTCATATGATTTTTTGGGGAACGATTTTTCTCATTAACTTTGATCTTTATGCACAGAACTCGGAAAATTGTTTCCTTTATGATTTTGAATTAAAGAAAGCAAAGATACCGCCGTCCGTAAGCGCTGATAAACCGGTTGAACCGGCGTCTGTTATCGTTACAATCACCGATGACACGCTCGGCAAAATTTCCAAATATGTATTTGGTAATTCCATAGCCGCCTGGGCCGGAGCCCATGATAATCCAACCTTGATAGAAGGAATTGAGCTTCTTGCTCCTACTCTCATTCGCTTCCCCGGTGGAAGCTGGTCAAACGGGTATTTCTGGAATAAACAAATACCATCCGATATCCCATATTTAATTTATGACGGTACAACATATGACAGTAACACGAAAACCGCAAAAAAAATCGACTTTACGGGGCACTCGGGAGAAGAGGGTTGGGTTACTTCAACAGATCAATATTATTCACTTCGCAGGAAGACAAATGTTGCTCAAGGATTAATAACAATAAATTACGGATATGCGCGTTATGGTACGAGCGAGGATCCGGTGGCCCAGGCCGCGCATCTCGCTGCTGACTGGGTGCGTTATGATCGTGGAGCGACAAAGTTCTGGGAAATCGGCAATGAAAATGGCGGTCCATGGGAGTACGGATGGATGATCGATACAACCATGAACAAAGACGGACAACCGCAATTTATCTCAGGAGAATTGTACGGAAAGCACTTTAAAGTTTTTGCTGATTCAATGAAAAAAGCCGCCAGGGAAATTGGGGCCACAATTTATATCGGCGGGCAGGTACTGCAATCGTTACCTCGTCCGGGGTATATGTGGTATTTTGTTGATAAAGATTGGAACCAAGGATTTTTTGAGCAGGTGGGTGATGCTGCAGACTTTTATGTCATACATAACTATTTCGGCTCTTCGACAAAAGTGAAAGATATCCTGCAGTTGGCAGTGACAGAACCCAAAAGGAACATGGATTTTGTCCAACTGGAGATCTTGAAAAATAACGCCTATCTAAAACCACTTGCTTTGACAGAATATAATATTGGCAGTGGTTCTCTTGAAAGAGCAACTTCCTATATAAACGGTATGCAGGCTGTTGTTCTTATTTGTGAAATGATCAAGAATAATTTCGGTTTGGGTGCGCGATGGCTTCTCGTTACGGGCGAAAGTGGAATGTTTTACGGTGGTTCCGATGAAAAGTATCATCTCCATCCCCGGCCGGATTTTTATTATTTACATTATCTGCAGAAAATTTATGGTGATTTTGCGATTTCTGCTGCTTCATCAAATGACGATATTCTGTGTTATGCTTCAAGATATTCATCCGGGGAAACCGGAGTGGTCATTGTCAATACAGGTACTTTGGAACAAGTCATCAGCATAGATATAAAAACACCTGAGGATGATCAAAATTATTATATTTATTCATTTAAAGGTGGAAGAGACAATGGTGAATTTTCGCAAAATGTTTATATCAATGGACACGGTCCGAGTCCCTATCATTGGGGACCTTTTGAGGAGTTATCCGATCTTCCGGCGGATTCATACCCGATAGAAGATGAAATTAAATTTCTATCGCCCGCGAGATCAATACAAATGATTATGATAAAAGGTGAAACAATTTATGGTGAAACGAACTCGAAAATGGTTCATTTATTTCACAACTTTCCAAATCCTTTTTATCCATCGACACTCATCGGCTATCAATTACGGGCAGATGCTTTTGTAACTCTGAAGGTATTCGATGTTCTTGGAAGAGAAGTTTTAACCCTGGTCAACAAACACCAGGTAGCAGGTAATCATTCTGTGTCATTCACCGCTTCCGACTTGCCGAATGGAGTGTATTTTTATCGTATAAAAGCCGGAACACATCATGATACAGGGAAACTTTTATTACTCAAGTGATGGAGCGGGACAGCCGCAATGAATAGTATAGATGACGGTAATCGGATTATGATATTTTGCCGGTTTTTAGGTATTTTGTCCGATGAAAAAATGATTGAGAATTTAAAAAGAATAGTAACGTTATTGGGTATCACATGTATCCTGTTATCCGTATTACCGGTCGATGGGAAAGCCCAAAATACACAACAACCGGCCCCAGGTAAGAGGGCCAAAGAGTGTTTTGATTTTAACTGGCAGTTCCACAAGGGTGACATCGCTATGAAGCGTGTGGTACAAGCCGGTGGTCAGGGTGGGTTAACAGATGTTCATGTAATAATTATAACCGCCAAAGATACCACAGTCGACTACACAGATGTTAAAAGCGCCACAATATTCTATCCCGGTGACTGGAAGAAGGTAAACCTCCCGCACGACTGGTGTGTAGAGGGCACATTCGTACATGACAATTCACTGGGCAGCCAACCGGCAGCGAACGGATATTTACCGACCGGCATTGGTTTTTACAGGAAAGAATTTGAGATACCGGAAACCGATAAAGGTAAAAAAATAGCGGTCGAATTCGATGGAATTTTCAGAAACAGTACGGTTTGGGTGAATGGTTTTCTTTTGGGTAACCACCAGAGTGGATACACGCCATCAAATTACGATTTAACGGATGTTTTACGTTACGGCGATGAGGGCAAAAATGTAATATTCGTGAAGGTCGATGCCAGCGAATACGAAGGCTGGTGGTATGAAGGCTGCGGAATTTACAGGCATGTATGGCTTATTAAAACCGACAGGCTTCATGTGGATCGATTTGGGACTTTTGTCACGACACCCACTGTTTCGGTTGAAGAAGCGACGGTAAGCATAAAAACCACGCTGAAAAATGAATATAACGTCGTTAAAAACGTTACACTTGTTTCAAAAATTATCGACCATAAAGCAAGTATACTGGATACAAAAACTGCAACCCGGTCAATTGAGCCTTTCAGTCAAACAGATATCTCCCAGGAAGGAACAATTAAAAAACCTTTTCTTTGGTCGCCTGAAACACCACATCTTTACAAAGTCCTGACCCAGGTTTCTGAAAACGGGAGTGTTGTCGATACTTATGAAACAATTTTTGGCGTAAGAACAATAGAAATCAACCGCGATGGATTCTTTCTCAATGGAAAGCTTTATCCTGTGAAAGGTACGTGCAATCATCAGGATTTTGCGGGCATTGGTGTTGCCCTTCCCGATAATATAAACGAGTATAAAATAAAGCTGCTTAAAGAAATGGGAAGTAATGGTTACCGCTGTTCCCATCATCCACCCACCCCTGAGGTACTGGATATTTGCGACCGTCTGGGTATGCTTGTCCTGGATGAAAACCGTCATTTATCAAGTTCCGAAGATGGTTTAAAAGACTTGACAGCCCTATTATACAGAGACAGGAACCATCCTTCGGTATTTATGTGGTGTATGGAGAACGAAGAATGGATTCAGGGTACGGTAACCGGAACCAGGATACTTGAAAAACTGGTTGAAACCACCCACAGGATCGATCCAACCCGCCCTGTGACGGCCGCTATGAATCATAGCCGGAACGAGGGCGGGTATAGCGATGTGCTGGACGTTGTGGGTTATAATTATGGGGACAAGGGAATGGCGTATGTGAAAGATCATGATAAGTATCCCCGGCGAAATCAGGCTAATAGCTTCGTCCGAAAACATAAAAGGATATGATATTGCCATTAAAGTTAGAAAAGTCAATTAATTTGAGCAGGTATCAAAAAAATAGGTGAAAAATAATATGAACAGGTATTTTTTGGTTGGAATTTTTCTTTCCATGTGTTTAGTCGGCTTGAACTGTACCAAGATAAAAGCTCCCGCCCCGGTTGGTCCTGTTCCAACAGAAAATCAGAAAAGATGGCAGGAAATGGAATATTATGCTTTTATTCATTTCTCATTAAATACCTATACAGATCAGTCATGGGGATATGGAAATGAAGACGTAAACCTGTTCAATCCGGCAGAATTGGACTGTCGTCAATGGGCCCGCATATGCGGGGAAGCAGGTATGAAAGGTATCATACTGACAGCCAAACACCATTGTGGTTTTTGCCTCTGGCCTTCGGAATATACAGAGTATTCCGTCAAAAATTCTCCCTGGCGGGATGGCAAGGGCGATGTGGTCCACGAACTGGCCGATGCATGTAAAGAATACGGCCTGAAATTGGGAATCTATTTATCACCCTGGGACAGGAACCACCCGGATTATGGACACCCTGAATATATCACCTACTTTCGGAATCAACTGACCGAACTCCTCACCAACTATGGACCTATTTTCGAAGTGTGGTTTGACGGGGCCAACGGCGGTTCGGGGTATTACGGGGGCACCAATGAAACCCGTAAAATTGACCGTACAACCTATTATGACTGGAGTAATACCTACAAGCTGATCCGCCAATTACAGCCCGATATCGTGATATGGAACGATGGCGGCGACAGAGGTGATCTCCGCTGGGTTGGAACCGAAGCCGGCTTTGTCGGCGAAACAAACTGGAGTTTGCTGAACGCCACAGGCGAAGTCGAGTGGGGTATGCTGCATCATGGCCTGGAAACCGGTGACTCGTGGGTGCCCGCCGAAGTCAATACATCCATCCGGCCGGAATGGTTTTACCACCCGGGTGAAGATGTAAAGGTTAAAACATTGCCCCATTTAATGGATATATATTATAACTCCATCGGGCGCAACGGTACGTTGCTCCTCAATTTTCCGGTTATGCCGAACGGCCTGATCCATAAAAATGATGAAAAAGCGGCGCTTGATTTTGCCAGAGCCGTGAAAGAAGCATTTGCTGTAGACCTTGCTGAAAAAGCGAAAGCAGAAGCTTCGAATGTTCGTGCTGATGCAAAAAAATTTGCGGCCGCAAGGGCAATAGACGGCGATAAAGATACCTATTGGGCTACCGACGATAGCGTATCTACAGCTACATTGACCATAGATTTTGGCAAACCGGCGACTTTTAACCGTTTCATGGCACAGGAATATATTTCTCTGGGACAACGCGTTAAAGCCTTTACGATTGAAGCTCTTGTTGATGGAAACTGGAAAGAACTGGCGAAAGCAACCACGATCGGATATAAACGTATCCTGCGTTTCCCGACCGTTACGGCGTTAAAAGTTCGATTTTGTATTACCGATTCGAAAAGCTGCCCAGTCATTTCAAATATCGGAATTTATAATGCGCCGCAAATTCTGACCCCTCCCTCTATCATCAGAAATCAATCCGGCGAAATCATCATAACTCCGGCTGATGAAGAATCTGTGGTTTACTTTACGTTAGACGGCAGCATGCCGACGCCGGATTCGAAAAAATATAAAGGCCTTTTTCAAACAGAAGGGAGACTGGAGGTAAAAGCGATTGCCTGCGAACCTGCTTCGGGGAAAAGCAGTCCTGTAAGTCACGAAAAATTCGATCTTCCACGGAAAGACTGGAAAATTGTCGGAATCGACGATAATAAGGCCGGTGCTGTCCTGGACGGAGATCCGAATACGGCATGGCACCAGAGCAAGGATAAAAAAATACCCATCGATCTGGTTATAAATTTGGGAAAGGAACTGGACCTTAGCGGTTTCAGATATTTTCCGGACCAGCGTTTGTGGGGACCGGGCATCATTACAGAGTACGAGTTTTATATATCCCGGGATAATAAAGTATGGAAGCTGGTCGATTCGGGTGAATTTCCAAACATTAAAAACAATCCTTTATGGCAGGTAAAAAAGTTTGCCGACGTTAAAGCCCGCTTTATCAAATTACGGGCATTGGGCAATACGGAGAGTAACAATAATATAGGATATGCTGAAGTGGATGTTCTTACAAATTGAACAGGATTTTGAGCGTGTTAAACAAAGGAGAAAAAAATGAACTTTTCAAAAAGGCTTTTATGGGTGTTTTTCTCATTCAGTCTTATTTTATTAAAAACTGGGCAAGGTCAACAGGAAAAAGTGAACCGGATTGTTGTGAATGCCGACCTGGGTACTGAGACAATCAGCAAGTTTATCTACGGCCATTTTGCCGAACATTTGGGGCATTGTATTTACGGCGGCATTTATGTCGGAGAGGATTCCCCGATTCCCAATACACGCGGTATCCGCAATGATGTGGTTGAGGCGCTCAAGGAAATCGCCCCCAGCGTTGTGCGCTGGCCCGGCGGATGTTTTGCGGACACCTATCACTGGAGAGACGGAATCGGTCCGCAGGATCAGCGGCCATCCATCGTCAATACCCATTGGGGAGGCGTTACCGAAGACAACAGTTTCGGCACACACGAATTTCTGGATTTTTGCGAACAAATCGGCGCAGAGCCCTATATTTGTGCGAATGTCGGCAGCGGTACCGCTCAGGAAGCGGCGGAATGGGTGGAGTATGTCAATTCCGATGCCAGGAGTCCGATGACGGAACTGCGAAAGAAAAATGGAAGAGAGAAACCGTGGAGTGTGAAATACTGGGCTGTCGGCAATGAAAGCTGGGGCTGCGGCGGCAATATGACGCCGGAATATTATGCGGATTTATATAAACGGTTTTCCACGTACGTGCGCGGAAGACGTCTTTATCGTGTCGCCAGCGGCGGAACGGATCCGGATATTGCATGGACGGAAACAATTTTAAAGAAAACACAAAATTACCGGAATTTGATCCAGGGCTATTCATTTCATTATTATACTTTTTGTCACGGCTGGAATGACAAAAGTTCAGCCATACAATTCAACGAAAACGACTGGTTCGACACCATGAAGAATACATTGATCATGGAAGAACGTCTTGAACGTCACATTGCATTAATGGATGTATATGATCCTCAAAACGAAATCGGTTTGATCGCCGATGAGTGGGGAAACTGGTTTACTGTCGAACCGGGAACCAATCCCGGCTTTTTATATCAGCAAAACACAGTGCGCGATGCCGTCACAGCGGCTCTTTATCTGAATATTTTCAATAACCATGCCAGAAGGGTTAAAATGGCCAACATTGCCCAATTTGTCAATGTTTTGCAGGCGATGATTCTGACAAAAGACGACCAGCTTGTCAAGACGCCGACCTTCTACGTTTTCAAAATGTACAAAGTGCATCATGATGCCGTGCTTTTGCCTATCCACGTGACATGTGAAGATTATATGTTCGACGGGAAAACTTTGCCCGGTATCAGCGCATCCGCTTCTTTAGACAAACAAGGTGTTTTTCATGTCTCCCTCTGCAATATTGATATGCATAAAAACAAAAGTATCGAAATTGATTTAAGGGGTTTCGACAAGCTGGCCAAAGCCAGAGGTGAGATCATAACCGCACCGAAAGAAAATGATTACAATGATTTCGGGAAACCCGAAAAGGTGAATATCCAAAAGTTCTCGTCATTCAGTGTACAGGATAATATTCTAAAAATTGATATGCCGGCCAAGTCGGTTGTTACCTTGGAATTGAAGAAATAACACAACTTGTTAATTTACGAAAAAGAGAAACAACTAATTACGACGTGCAACTATCAGCAGAAACCAAAAAAAGCTTGAATTTTCACTGATTTTGCCTAAATTGAAAAAATATTAGAAAAGGAGGTTGTCAAATGAAAAATCGGTTTTCTTTTATCTTAATTGCTATCCTGATAACATACGGAATCACTCCGGCTCAAACGACCCAGACTGATTCTGTTGCAGTGGAGGATTTTAAACCCGCGTCCACCAACCAACCGGGCAGGCAATATCCCCAGGTCAATTCCGAAGGCCGTGTGCGTGCCAGTATTTCAGCACCCGAAGCTTTGAGAGTTCAACTGGATATCAGCGCCGTTAAATACGACTTGACCAAAGACGCGGAAGGTGTCTGGACGGGTGATTCGGCCCCCCAGGACGAGGGTTTTCATTATTATCAGCTCTGGATTGACGGGGCCGCCGTTCCCGATCCCGGCAGCTTGTTCTTTTATGGCGCCAGCCGTTGGGGAAGCGGGATTGAAATCCCCGCCAAGGACCAGGATTTTTACGCTCTCAAAAACGTGCCCCATGGTCAGGTCCGAGAGCACATCTATTACTCAAAAAGCGATACCAGCATGCGCCGTTGTTTCATATACACGCCGCCTGGATATGACAAAGACACGGCGAAACGCTATCCCGTTCTGTACCTGCAGCACGGCGGCGGCGAAGATGAAACCGGCTGGTCCAATCAGGGTCGGGCCAATCTTATCATGGACAACCTGATTGCCGGGGGCAAGGCCGAGCCCTTTATTATCGTGATGGACAACGGCACCTGGCGTTGGCCTAACAATGTTCCACGGCCCCCACGAGGTGAGCGTCCCCGCGGCACCTGGCCGCCGGCAGGCTGGGCCGACGGTTTCAAAAAGATCCTGCTGGAAGATATTATTCCCATGATCGATGCCGACTATCGTACCCTGGCCGACCCGGCGAAGAGGGCCATGGCCGGATTGTCCATGGGCGGCATGCAGACCCGGGCGATCACCCTGGCCAATCCCGAGATTTTCTTTTATGTCGGTATGTTCAGCGGCGGAAGCATCAGTGTGGAGGATATCAACAATTCGCCTGCTTTTAAAGAGAACGTCAAACTCCTGTTCGTCAGCTATGGCAGCCGCGAACTCGAAAACCGCAGAGCCGGCTTTGGCGGTGATCCCAAAGCCAACACCGAAGCACTCAAAGAGATGGGTATCAATACTCATTTTTATGTCTCCCCGCAAACGGCCCACGAGTGGCAGAGCTGGCGGCGCAGCCTGTATGAATTCGCATCACTATTATTCAAAAACTAAAGGAGAAGAAAAATGAAACGACATATAACAGTTTTAGCCGTTTTCCTGCTGACTTTGGTGTCCTTGTGTTTGGCACAAACCGACGAGACAACGATCAACGAAGACTTTAAACCCTCGACTTTGAATCAATCCGGTCAGGAGTATCCGCAGGTCAACTCCCAGGGTTATGCACGATTCCGCATTGTGGCGCCCCAGGCCCAAAGCGTCCGTGTAAGCCTTGGATTGGGGGGACGCGGCGGTACTGCTCTCACAAAATCCGAGGATGGCGCCTGGATGGGCACCACGGAAGGCCCGCTGGATGAAGGTTTTCACTATTACCATGTTTATGTCGATAGCGGAATGTTCAACGATCCCGGCACCCTGAACTTTTACGGTTCGACCCGTTGGGAAAGCGGCATCGAAATCCCCGCTCACGACCGGGATTTTTATGCCCTCAAGGATGTTCCCCATGGCCGGGTGCAGCAGATTCTTTTCCCCTCCAAAAGCACCGACACCTCACGCCGGGCATTTGTCTACACCCCGCCCGATTACGACAAGGATCAGTCGAAGCGCTATCCGGTGCTGTACCTGCAGCACGGCTGGGGTGAGGATGAAACCGCCTGGAGCAATCAGGGGCACGCCAATCTGATCATGGACAACCTGATTGCCGAAGGTAAAATCAGGCCATTCCTCATCGTTATGACTTACGGCATGACAAACGAAATCAGGTTCGGCGGCCTCAGAAATTTCGATATCAAACCATTCCAGACGGTTCTGGTCGACGAGTTGGTCCCCTACATCGATGCCAACTTCCGCACGCTCTCCGATCAGCCCCATCGCGCTATGGCCGGCCTCTCCATGGGCGGAATGGAAACCAAGATGATCACCCTGGCGAATCTCGACAAGTTTTCTCACATCGGCCTCTTCAGCGGCGGAAGCTTCTCTATGGATGATGTGGACAAAACGCCCGGTTTCAAGGAGAAGGTCAAGCTGGTCTTTGTCAGCTTTGGCAGCCGTGAACTGGAAAACCGCAGAGGCAGACGGGGCCCTTTTGGCGGCGATCCCAAGGAAAACGCCGAGGCGTTGAAACAGGCCGGTATCAACAGTGTCTTTTACGTCTCTCCGAATACAGCTCATGAGTTCCTGTCCTGGAGGAGATCCCTATATGATTTTGCGCAAAAGTTGTTTAAATAAATCGATTCACGAAAAGGGATAAAATATTTTGACAGTGTATTTGAGTACAATGAAAACAGGTTTACTGCTTTTGGCAGTATTTTTGACACTCACGGCAATCGCTGTGGCGGAGCCGGATCCGGATTTTTATATTTTTCTCTGCTTCGGGCAGTCAAACATGGAAGGATTCCCGGGTATTGAAGACCAGGATAAAACAGCCGTGGATGATCGTTTTCAGGTTCTGGCGGCGGTTGATTTTCCGAACCTGGGCAGGACAAAGGGCAACTGGTACACGGCTGTCCCGCCTCTCTGCCGGAGTCATACAGGTCTTTGTCCTGCCGATTATTTCGGACGGACATTAGTTGCCCAGCTTCCCGTGAACATCAGAGTCGGCATCGTCAATATCTCGGTGGCCGGATGCAAGATCGAGCTGTTTGAAAAGGATACTTTCCAGGCCTATGCAGAGACGGTCCCGCCCTGGATGGCCGGAATCATCAAACAATATGACGGGAATCCCTATCAGTATCTGGTCGATATGGCAAAACTAGCACAGAAAGAAGGTGTAATCAAAGGAATCCTGCTGCATCAGGGAGAGTCCAATACGAACGACAGCGAATGGCCTGGTAAAGTCAGAAGCATTTATAAAAATCTGATCAAAGATTTGAATCTCGACGCCGAAAAAGTGCACTTGCTGGCCGGTGAATTGGTAAACGCTGATCAGGAGGGCGCCTGCGCCGGCATGAATGAAATTATTGCCGAACTGCCGAAAATCCTTCCCAATTCCTGTGTCGTTTCTTCAAGCGGTTGCGCGGGCCGCCGGGACCACTTGCATTTCGCTCCCGCAGGTTATCGATTGCTTGGAACCCGGTACGCAGAAAAAATGCTATATTTGCTTGGATATTAAGATGCCGATTCAACCTGTTCTCAAAAGCCGAAGGAACGGCAGCAGACGTCCGCTCTACCCGGTCAAAGGATACGACCATTCGACACCGGTCCACATATACTGAAACTGGTGGTTGGCGGTAATTTTCTTTTATCTTGATGCAATTGTTTTTAAAAAAATAATTTAGTATTTTAAGTACAAATGGTAGTAAAATTATTTGTGATACAAATGAGAGAGAAGTGACTATGAATTTTCTTTACACCCGATTATCAAAAGTTATTGTTCTTTTAATTATTCTATTT
>JAFGEC010000029.1 GCA_016931775.1 Candidatus Zhuqueibacterota bacterium
ATCGGTTGGGCCATAGGTGATGTCAAGATTGAAATCCACATTTCCCCGCTCATTTTTACCCCATTCGATACCCAAATGCCACTTGCCAAAGCATGCGGTGCTGTAATGGTGCTTTTTCAGCATGCCGGCGACGATGAGACGATCCATGTGAGGCTCTTTTGGTTGAGATAAAAATTTCAAGATTTTGCTGTGCGAATAATTGATTTAAATTAGACAGGATCAACATGATCGACAGGATAGACAGAATTAAAGAATTTGCCCTTAATATGAAAAAGAGCTATACACAATCGATCATTTAGCACAACATGAATAAAAAGATCCTGTCCATTGTTGATCCTGTCTATTGTTTTAATGTGTCTTAACCACAATCTGAGCAGGTTCCAAGCCGTCGCCTTCGGCCTTTAATCTGATTTTTCCTCCCTTGCCGTTCGGCCGTAAAATAACGAGACAGCGTCCACGGAATGTCTTGCATTCCGGCTGCTGGAAACTTTTCATATCTGCAGGATTCCCGTTGCCCACAGCGACAAGTTCACCGGCTCCGCTGATTTTAAAATGTAGCTGCATCTCCGCATCGGGTACACGTCGTCCCTGATCATCCAAAACCTCAACAGTAATATAGGCCAGATCGTTCCGGCTTTTAAAAATCTCCTGCCTGTCGGCGGAAAGAAATATTTTTTTCGCCTCACCTGTTGTTGTGAAAATTTTTGATGCCGTTTCCTTGCCATCGGTCAATCCCACGGCTTTCAACTCACCCGGTGCATAGGGCACATGAAACCGGACCTTGAGTCCCGAATCCGGCGGTACGCTTTTTTCGTCAATCTTTTCTCCGTTGAGCAGCAGCGCAACTGTTTGACATGACGTATAAACAGATACCTGTAGAGCCTCTCCTTCATGACCCGGCCAGGTCCAGCTCTGCCGTTCATCCGGCCAGCCCCAATAGCTGACCTTTTCGCTGTATCCATCCTGCATGGGAACATGAACGGCCATTTCCAGCTTGCTGAGGCCCCACACCACATCGCGCAGATAGGACTGCGGCTTTTTAAAGCCGCAAACACCAATATCACCGCAGTAGGCATTGTACCAGGGCCAGTCGCGCCAGAATTTCACTTTGGCTGAATCCTCATAAATGATTGAATTGCCGATTCCCGCTTCACCGAAATAATCCATGGCCGTCCAGACAAAGTCACCAATGACCTGCGGTATCCTTTTCACCATTTCCCAGTTTTCCCATGACTCCAGGGGGACCGACTCGGTTCCGATGATCAGACGGTGGGGATATTTTTTCAGGTCCGATTCGTATTTTTTCCATTGATAATTATATCCTCCTACATCCAGCATGGCAAAGGCCGGTGCCGTTCTGTTCCATTCACGGCCCGGATGATCCCAGAAATCGCAAATTGCCGCGGTCACCGGACGTGAAGAATCCAGGTCGTGTACAAAATCGACCATTTCCCGGGTCAACGCCAGTCCCGAAGGATCGGCGCGTTCGTTAATCTCGTTACCGATGCTCCACAAAATTACACAAGGGTGGTTACGATCGCGCATAACCATAGCTGCCAGGTCATGTTTCCACCATTGCTTAAAAAAAAGGTGATAGTCTTGTGGATTTTTGGGGCGTTCCCACATATCAAACGCCTCATCGATCACCAGCACACCGAGCCGGTCGCAGGCATCCAGAAACTGTTTCGAAGGCGGATTATGGCTGGTCCGTATGGCGTTAAAACCGAATTTTTTCATCAATTCCACACGCCGCTCCTCGGCACGGTCGATGGTGGCCGAACCCAGCGGGCCGTTGTCGTGATGCATACAGCCGCCGCGCAGCAGCACGGATTCGCCGTTCAGGGTAAAGCCGGTCTCCGGATCGAATTTTATCGACCGGATGCCAAAAGCTGTTGTACATTTATCCACAACTTTGCCTGCAACATCGATTTTTACAACGGCGTTATATAGGGCAGGACTGTCTAGGGTCCAGAGCTGTGGATTTTTAACCGGAATCGACAGCCGAACCTTATGGACGCTGTCCGCTGCAATCTCGACCTCAAATTTTTCCTGTCCGATGTTATGGCCCAGAGGATCCAAAAGATCCACACGAACGCCGGTTTTTGTTTCTTTCCCCGTTCGATTGCCTGCCGAAACAGAAATATTGACCGTCGCCTGTTCCTTTGAAACCTCGGGTGTGGTAATACCTACTCCCCATTTTTCCACGAACAGTTTTTCCGTCACAGTCAGCCACACATGACGGTAAATACCTGAACCGCTGTACCAGCGACTGTTTTTGCCGAGGTTTTTCACCCGCACGGCGAGGATGTTCTCTTCACCGGCCGGTCTCAAGTACGGGGTCAATTCAAAGGCAAAAGGCGTATAACCGTAGGGATGACGGCCCAGGTGTTTTCCGTTCAACCATACGTCGCTGTCCATATAAACGCCGTCAAAATGGAGGGTGACGATATTATCGTCACCGGTCTTGAGTATAAAATGTTTGCGATACCATGCCGTTCCGCCGACCACATGGCCCGTGGAGGGACCGCCGGGGCTGGCCTTGCTGAAGGGACCGAAAATTTCCACATCACCGGAATCGGGAATGTCCTCTATGCTCCAGTCATGGGGCAGGTCCAGCATTCTCCAGTCAAGGTCGTCGTAATCGGGTATTTCCACATTCGACAAACTGTCACGGCTGAACATCCAGTTGTTGTCGAATGGAATCTCCCTTGACACGGATTTGACATTTTCGACCCGCGGAAATTGGGGTGTGCTGCAGGAAAGCAGAAATCCCACACATATCAAAAATAAGGTTATACGCATATTATACTCCCGGTTGGGTGAACGGAAAAAAATGATAATGAAATATAGATTGTTTGGGTTTGAAATTCAAGGAAAATTGTGAAAGGGTATCCCCCAAAATTTTATTCATATTGACAAATATACCGATATAATGAGCCTTGTTTCTGCATTTCAGTATGATTTTTTTACCTCGCGCAGAGTCGCGGAGACACAGAGATTTTAGCCGGGCAGTCTGGAGTAAAGCGCAGGCTTCAAATATTGTTTTTTAATAAATTATAAAAAAATGGTAAGACCTCAGTTACGGTAAGAACTTTTTTAAAAAACATCTCATCAAACCCCGGGTGTCCGCGCTTTCGAACATCAAAATACTTTATCGATTAAAAACTATACGGTCATTCACAAGCAATCCCGGTTGAGTACGGCGCGGTCCCCGGGTGTTGGATGTAAGGGTACAATTCATGCCGGCGTTTTATGAGATTTACAAAAACACCCGGGGATGGGGTGGCTCAGGCACGGTAAAAATATTACAGATATATATTCTGTATATTTTTAACGAATATTTGCGGTACTCCAGGCCACCCCAACTCCCGGGGTTTTTCTGTTTTCTGTTCCTTCCGTAACAGAGATTTTGCGAAAAATGTAACAAAACTTTTTACTTGAGCTTTATCTATCTTCTATGTGCTCACTGCGTCTCGGCGTCTCTGCGCGATGAATCAGTCGGAATCCCAGAAGAATAAAAAAAAGGACAAAATACAAAACTGCATATAAACCAAAAAATTTTTTATTTCACAATTGTTCCATCCTTTAAATTAATATAAATCATCACATTAAATATAGTGCATCGTAAAATTTTAGGAGATACCCTGAATTTTTGCAAGGGAAGTAAAGCATTAGTTGTGGAATGAGCGTTTTTTTACCCAATAAAACCTACCACGTCCTCCCCTTTAACAATTTCTCCTTCTGATACGGGGTCAACTCATCGCCCTTTTCCTGCAGCCATAGGCCGAAATCCTTTTCAATCTCTTCGCTCCATTTACGGTCGATTTCTCCGGGGGTGTATTTGCCCTCCCGCAGACGCTGGTGTCCGAATTGATCGCGTAAACGAACGATCTCTGATGTTTGCACGACTTCCTCTGCAAGATGAGCCGGGATAAATATCACGCCTTCTTTTTTACCGAGAACCACATCACCGGGCATGACCGAGGCACGGCCGATGCGGACAGGGGTGTTGATACCCATGAGCATGACGTCTTTTAAATACGAAGGATCCCAGCCGCGGTTGAATATGGGAAAATCCGGTATCTGCAGCACGCCCTCGATATCCCTGGCGCCGCCGTCGATCACCACACCGGTTCCCCCGCTTTTCACCCAGATCGAATTGGCCAGGTTATCTCCTAGAAAAGTACCGTCGATCACCTTGCCCATCAGGTCCACGACAATGACATCTTTATGAGTGATCGTGTCGATAATCCACGAATTTTGTCCGCCGATACGGCCGTCCTTTTTGCCGTTTTCATTAATTTTATCGTTTACATCCGGCCGCTGCGGGTAAAAATAAGCGGTCACCGCCCGGCCTACCAGGACCGGATTGTCACGGGTGATCACCCAGTTGCCCTCGAATTGGTTAAAAAATTTGTGCCTGTTGCAGACCGCCCAGGCTTCCTCGATGGACACTTGTTTCATACGCTCCAAAAGATCGTCGGACACCTTGGGCCTGCCGTCGTCAAAGCGTTCTCCGGTCCACAATGGCGTGTATTCGATAAGCTGCTGTTTACCGAAAACACCAACCTGAGCGTCGGCAAAGGCGGCAGGAAAAAGGGTGATGAATAAAAGTAAAAAGATGATTTTTTTCATGGTTACTCCCGGTATTTTTGGTGTTAAGTAGAATCATGAGTGGATTTTAGAATATACTTTAAATGCAATTAATCCAAAAATTTATTGAAATAATTCATATTTATCTCATAAATTTTCCTCTGAGATAATCCCAGTTCTACTTTCTCAAACATTTTAACTAGTTTGCTACCATCAACCAACTCAATTTGCGGCGCACCTTCTCTAGTTGCCTCTTTCATGGCTTCGTTTGTAAAAGTACCTGTTGTGATAATTATTCCTTTCTCAGCCCTACCAATCATCGCATTTCGAAAATCACCGACCTGGGCGCGAGATACAGAGCCTTTATATCTTTTACATTGAAATAACACTTTGAAACTAACGAATGGATTCATTTCCAAGGTTCCATAGCCGTCGATACCACCATCATGAGAGCTTCCAGTAACCATAACATTTTCAAAACCATGTTCACGTAAAAGTTCACGAATTATTTTTTCAAATCCTGACGGTGATAGACTCTGCAAGACTTCTAAAAGAGAAAGAGATTTTTGTTTTTCAAATTCTTCGGGATCCTTTTCTTCTTGTTCTTTTATTAAATCTTTCTCACTTTTTTCTTTCCGCGCTTTTTGATGGATAGCAACCCATTTTAAAAATATTTTTTGAGCGTCTTCTTCATTTAATTTTGTATTTTTTCCTTTTTCAGTCAGTTTCCAAGTGCCGTATTTTGAAGAGTCTAAGAGGCCTTCCCACACTAAATATTGGCGTGCCCAGGCAACTTGATTATGAAATCTATTAGCACCAGATTTTAATGTCTCATCAAGAATTTTATCGCTTAAATTCAAATTTAAAGCAATTCGATTTGAAACCTCTTTTGGTTTTCCAGAATCACCCAAATCTCTGAGAGCTTCTAAAAGTGGGCCGAACCATTTGACAAATTCTGCTCGGTTTTTATCTTTGTTCATTATTATTATCTCATTCTAAAATAATAATTTTCGTCAGCAAATTATATTTTTATTATATTCCATTTTTTCCCGTGTGTTCCGCGGGCTATTGACCACTGAAAACACTGAACACTCGAAATGTATTACAATTTTACTTATTTTCCTGTTTTGACCATTAGCCTTAGCCAAATACACGGAAAACACTGAACTCACGGAATGCGTTTCAATTTCACTTATTTTTCCGGTTTTGGCCATTGGGTGTACCCGATTACCGGATTATTTGATTTTAATTTTCGAATAAACTCAATTTCTTTCTGATTAACTTCTAATTCAGATGCTGTCTCGGACTCCCACAAAATTTCTTTTCGGATTGTAAAATCACGTCTCTGTTCACGTGTGAAATCCTGAGCAATGAGATCGCTACTGGCACTGCCAAAATAGTTAATACTATCGGTCAGGTCTTTGCCGATATGAATTTTTCCGTTTGGATAAGTAATTTTGTATATGATTTTCATTTCTAAAAGATATTACAAATTCCTAAACACTCCGGGTCTTCCTGCTGTTGTGTTTATAACTCCACAACCGGTCCCAGGATCGTTCCTCGTCCCATTCCGGAGTGGGTTCAAAAAACTTGCCGTCTTTGAGATGTTTTTTCACCGCTTCTTCGTTCAGCTCGATTCCCAGTCCGGGACCATCCGGCACTTGGATATAGCCGTCCTGAACGATGGGTTTCTCCACGCCGTCAAC
>JAFGEC010000278.1 GCA_016931775.1 Candidatus Zhuqueibacterota bacterium
GACAATTATTCCATCCTTTAAATTAATATAAATCATCACATTAAATATAGTGCATCGTAGAATTTTGGGGGATACCCTGAAAAATTTTCATTACCATCTCGAATTTTTGTGTCTCTGCGGGCATAAGAGCCCGCGGAATACGCGGAAGACGTGGAATTTGTGTGAAAGAATGAATATTTCCAATGGCAACTGTTTTTTATTTTGGAATTTTAAAAATAGGGCTGTATATTAAATTATTAAAAAGCGTGAGGTTCTATTTTTGGTAAAGCAATTATTTTTGATAAAATTGACTTTGCTGTTTTGGATGACGGCCGTATACGGTGAAAATCCGGCTTCTCCATGGTATGAATCGGATTTTTATCAGTCCTACGTAGAGTATGCCGTGAACAGCAATCATTTGTCCGTCAATTACCCATTGAACCAACCTTACTTTTGTCATGAATTGTTGCAGGCGGTCAATTTGGGCACCGGGCAGGGACAACCGGTGATCGAGCGATGGAACCGCTTGCTGGTGAAGGATATATACCGGTTCTATAAACCTGACTCGAATGAAAAAGAGACCGGCCAATGGCATCTGGGTGTTGAAGGGAATGTAGCGGCTGTGCAGGATGAAGAGAAAAACTATGGCCGTTCCGGCGCCGCCGTATACGGAACCTTTTCCCTGCCCTATGTTGTTTTGGTTCATCGCACCGTGAGCGACCAGAACATGAAACACGATCCGCTGTACCACGGCGACACCGGGGAATGGCTGCAGGGCCGGCCCGAGACCGCTTATGTTCTGTTTCGCTACCGGGCGCTGGATTTTTTTGCCGGCCGGATTTCGAGAAATTTCGGCATCGGCGGCGAACCGGGTTTGATTTTATCGGATAATCCGTACAGCTTTGATCACGCCGGATTTTCCCTGTCCGCTAAAAAGGTGCGTTTCTCCTTTTACACCACGCGATTAAATGACATGAATTCTATCGACGTTCAGAATGATTCCGTATATGCGATAAACAAAAGATATTGGGTGATACAACGCGGTGATATAATGTTACGCGACAATTTACACCTGGGTCTGGCTCAGGCCGCCACCTATGGCGGCCGTGACCGCACATTTGAGTCTTATTTCCTCAATCCCATGGGGTTGTACTATGTCATGCAGCGCAACAACAAGTCACAGTTGAGTGGATTTTGGGCCGTGGATATAAGATGGAAACCGGCGTCGAAATGGACGCTTTACGGACAATTTCTGATCGATGATATCATTGTCAATAACGAGACCGGCCAAAATGACCGTGCAAAACATCCCGACCGGCTGGGAGTGCTGGTTAAAACCATACTGTGCGATCCCGCCGGCCTGACCGGTGTTCAGCTTTTTTTGAGTTACGCCCGCGTCTGGAACTGGACGTACACAAGTTACCGCAGTTTTGAGAATTATATTTATTATCAAAAGAGCATGGGGTATCCGCAAAACGCCGTCGAAAATATTCGCCTGAGCGCCGATGTGTTCAGCCGGCCGCCGTTCATATTTCACCTGGAGGGCGGTTACAAACGCCACGGCGACGTCGATTTGCTGCTGCCGTTCGGCGATACCAAGGATCCGTTTCCCCTGGGTGTGGTCGAATACCGGGGCTGGAGTGAATTACGTGTGGACTGGATGCCGTCACCGCATTTTTATACACGGGCTTCTGTAAGATATGAATCCATCATGAATGAAAACAATCAAACGGGACGGGAACGCGAGTATTTTAGGATGATGATTGGCGTGGGGGTGAGGGGAGATGTAGGGTTTTAATTGGATTCGTGATGAGGATTTTGTAGTGGCTGATGTGATGGTTGTGGTTTGATGGAGTAAATATCGGCGGGAAATTTACCGGTTTATTGATAGGGATTTTGGTGATTAAGAGGGTTCGTTTCTAAAGTATTGACTAACGTCAATATTATAATACATCAAGGTATCCGCCAAAATATTATTTATACTGAAAAATATTCCGAAACAAGCATCCTGGCTTTTTCACTGCAGTAAAATTTTTATTAACCTCGCGCAGAGCCGGGGAGGCGCAGAGTTTTTAATCGAATGTTGGATTAGTGTGACGACGGCTTGTATTCCATTTTTTTGCAGAATTATGGTTAAAAGCGAGGGATTTGAGAAAATTTCTGCTTTATACCGCCTCTGTGTTCTCAGAGGTTTTATTAGATTCATCAAAAGGGCGTGCTTTTTTGTTGGAATGTAAATCCAGGTATGGCATTGTGGGCATAGGTGAGTGAGAGGTATAAAATTCCCTGGAGTAGAACGAACCGAGCCTGCGCAAAAGCTTGTGCAGGATATTGGCTCCGGACAAAAAAGCCAGTGCCGTGTTTCCCCACATAATGCCGAATTTTATGTTTTTTCCCCGTCTAAAAACCTTGACCACCTTGCCCATTATGTTTTTATAAAGCTGCCGTTCGTCCTTGCAGACATTGTTATCCCCGCGTGTCGTCAAGAACGCTCCGTTCAAACGGACAACCCGCTGGCTGGTGACCTTGTTGATGCTGCGGTCGGTATAAGCGATGATGTCGCCCGGCCGGATGAATGGGAACATGCTCTTTCCTTTGGCATAAAGCAAAGTGAAGAATTGACGTGAAAGAGTTCCTTTAGAAATTTATTTCTATGGGTACTATTTTTTTGAGAAAACATTTACTTTTCCTGGAAATCAACTTTTGTGGAGCAAAAACTCTGCGTTCATTATCGGCGGC
>JAFGEC010000279.1 GCA_016931775.1 Candidatus Zhuqueibacterota bacterium
ATGTGAGTAACGGGGGGGGACTTTTATAGGTGCGACGCATCGTTGCATGATATTTAACCTATATTTTGAATATCTAACCCACCCAAAGCGGAGATGCGTCGCACCGTCCCCCCCCAAGAGTGACATATTACATTTTCCCCTTTTTACCCCTTGCATTCAATTGTTGATTTTTGTATTATTCAGATGATAACTTTTGCTTTTGTGATACCTCCTTACTGCCAATAAATAGGTAATATGAAAATAAATTTTACCTGTGTTTTGGGACTCTCTTTTTCAAATACAAGGAGGCTTTTATGAAAACATAGCTAATGTCGATGTACGGACCGTCAAGATCCGATTGCAGTTTAAATAATAACATCATTGTCAAAAAATCCAAAAAGGAGGATTTTTCTATGCTAAAAAAATATACTATTTGCTGCATAGTTCTTTTCGTTGTACTTTTGAGTGTGGCGTCTGTCCAGGCGGGATCGCTTTGGTTTGACGCAGATGGTGTTTTCCTGGTTCCCGCCTCGGAAATGGCACCCGTCATCGATGGCGTGATGGATCAGGAGGTTTATTGGACCGTAAAATCAGCGCCCGATACCGCCGATATGAATTATGGCGGTGAAATTCTAGACTTTTACGATTTTTATTGTACCCACCGGATGGTGTGGCACAATGATATCCTGTATATTTTTGTGTCCGTTTACGACGATGTCTTATCCGATAACCAATCCGTTGCCACCTGGCAACAGGACAATGTTGAGTTGTATTTTGACGGTGATAACAGCAAGGGAGAAGCCTACGACGGAATTGACGATATACAACTGCGCTGGACCTATGATGAAGGTACGACCGGTGACGGCGTCATCGATGTGGGATACGGGGAAGGTACGAGTTGGGATTTTGATCCCGATGTCATAGAATGGGCGATCGTGGAAACGGAGCTCGGCTATGACCTGGAGATTGCCATACCTATAGCCGACCTGGGTATCGATGTGGGGCAGGAATTCGGCTTTGAAACGCAAATCGGCGATAACGATGATGATGGGGGTAATGCGTTTTATCGCTGGAACTGGAACGGCGGCGATTCCTGGAGAAAAACCATCAATCACGGCACGGCCAAATTAATCAAAGACAGGATTGTTTCAGATGTCCTCGATATCAATCTCATTTCAGCCCCCCCGGACATAGACGGCGAACTGGATGACGTCTGGATGGAAATCCCGGAGGTCTCTATGAATACCTATGTGACAATCCCTGAAACAGAATTTTACGATCTTGATGAATGGGATGACTTGATGATGGATTTCCGGACGGCCTGGGATGAGGAGTACTTTTACCTGTTTGTCACAGTGGTTGATGATTACATCGAGACAGAACTTGGGGCGGCGTGGGAAAAAGACGGCCTGGAAATCTTGTTTAACGGTGTGGAGACAGGTTCCGGGGAAACCCCTCCGGCTCCCGTTCAGGAACGCTGGATTTTCGATGACGAAACAATTGCTCCTACCTGGCCCAACAGTGAGCATGCGTGGTTTGAAACCGAATTGGGTTATAATTTTGAACTGAAAATACCTTTTGACGAATTGGCGGATATCGAGCCGGAAGAATTTGACGAGTTTGGATTTGAACTGCAGGTCAATGACAATGACGGCGATGATGTTGAATTGCGCGAAAATATGGCACGATGGTGGTCCAATGATAACGATGCCTGGCAAAATTCCGAAATGTTGGGTAGGGCCATGCTGATCGGTGAATCCGGTTCAGCTGTGGAAAAAGCACCGGCGGCTACACCACATCAATTCATCTTAAAACAAAACTACCCCAATCCTTTTAATCCCTTAACGATGATTTCGTACGAATTGTCCCGGCCCGGAATAGTTTCGTTGAATGTGTACAATGTTGCAGGAGAGCTTGTTGCTGTGCTTGTAGATGAATCCGTTCAAAGCGCCGGGGAACATTCGGTGACCTTTGACGGCAGGGAGTTGAGCTGTGGTGTTTATATATGCCGCATGCAGACCGATGCTGTGGTGATGACGAAAAAAATGATGCTGATTAAATAAGGTCTGGCAGAGGCAATTTTCTTTTATACTCTGTCGTTATAAAATTTATCGGCGTATCCTTTCCGGCTTCCTGTGCTCTATGGCTGTGAGGCCGGAAGGACTCTGAAAAACCTGCCTCTATTTCTGTTCTTTTAATTCATTTGATATTGTCCGGGTCAGCAGATTATGATGTTTTGAAAAAATTATAAAATGTGAGCGACCCTGAATAAAATTCCATTGCCTGTTATCTTTCCATTTCGTACCTTTGATTGTAAACCGGTGACCGAACAGATACCTTGTGTTCTGTCATGTCCCAGGATGTCCGTTTGGCCCACTTTTTAATTGCAGCTCCGGCTGTCACGGTGCAAAAAAGATAGTCGAGCAAGAGTCAATTTTAAAACTGGAAAAATGATGAAAAATACTCTGCTTATAATTTATATCTTTTCTCTTTTTACATTCAATCTTTCTTGCAAGAAATCACCAACAAAAGAAACAGAAGAAAAAAAAATGATTGTATATGTCGGTAGTTATACATCCAATCCCTCCGAAGGCATTTATGTTTACCAAATGGATAGGGAAAGCGGCGAGTTGACTTTGAAACATACAGTCGGCAATATAACCAATCCTTCGTTTTTAACGCTCGATTCCCAGCACCGGTTCCTTTATGCGGTTCAGGAGGTTTCAAACTATAACGGCGAATTCCAGGGAGCTGTCTCCGCTTTTCTTGTCGATCAAAAAAGCTGGAATTTGACACCGATAAATAGCCAACCGTCGTTCGGCACCAGTCCCTGTTACGTGGCAGTGGACGGAAATGACCATTTTGCAATGTTGGCCAATTACAGCAGCGGTACCCTGGCACTCTATCCTTTAAAAGAGGATGGATCTCTAGCTTCGGCGAGTCATGTGGTTCAGCATGAAGGTTCCAGTGTAAATAAAAACAGGCAAAATGAACCCCATGCCCACTCCGTCAACCCAGCTCCAAACAATCGATTTGTGCTTGCGGCGGATTTGGGCATCGATAAGATACTCGTTTATCAGCTGGATTCCGCCGGTGGTAAATTGCTTCCAAACGATCCGCCTTCCGTATCCACTCAGCCGGGGGCCGGACCGCGGCATTTTACCTTTTCTCCTGATGGCAGATTTTGTTACGTCATTAACGAACTGAATTCATCCCTAGCAGTTTACAGTTGGGACGCCGAAGCCGGCGAGTTAAAGTCGGTCGAAACTTTTTCCACACTTCCCCAGGATTACAAGGGAACCAATTCTTGCGCCGATGTTCACATCACGCCGGATGGCCGTTTTCTATACGGTTCAAACCGCGGCCTTGATAGTCTCTCCATATTCAGCATCGATTCAGAAACCGGGAAATTGACACCGGCCGGCTATCAATCCACTATGGGGCAGACGCCGCGCAATTTTGCTATCGACCCAACCGGTACGTTTTTACTGGTAGCGAATCAAAATTCCGATAACGTTGTGGTCTTTCGTATTAATAAACAATCCGGTGAATTGACGGAAACGGGATGTGTGGTCTCAGTGTCCAAACCGGTGTGTATTAAGGTTGTCCTGCCTTAAAAAGGATTGATTTTTCCGTTACATTGCCGGTCAAAGTTTTATAATTTGTATAGTTACTTTTGAGAATATTTCTACAGTAAAAAAGCAAACAGGAGGATTTGATGTCATCTGAGAAATTATCCGGATTTGAAAATAGTTGTGTGAGCCGCCGGTCGTTTATCAAAGGCGCAGCAGCGGTGTCGGCGTTTACGATTGTTCCCCGTCACGTTCTCGGCGGCACTGGTTTTACACCGCCGAGTGATAAATTGAACGTCGCCGGTATAGGTGTGGGAGGTATGGGCCGGAACAATCTGCGGGCGTGTGAGACGGAAAATATCGTTGCATTATGCGATGTGGATGATGAATACTCGGCTGATGTGTATAAAAAATACCCGGACGCCAAGGTATACAATGATTTCCGTGTCATGCTGGATAAACAAAAAGACATTGAGGCCGTTATCGTCGCCACGCCGGACCATACCCATGCAGTGACCGCAATGGCGGCTATACAGCTTGGAAAGCACGTTTACGTGCAAAAACCGTTAACCCACTCCGTTTATGAAGCCCGCATGTTGACTGAGGCGGCAAAAAAGTATAAAGTTGCCACACAAATGGGTAACCAGGGCCATTCCGGTGAAGGTGCCCGCCTTATTTGTGAATGGATTTGGGATGGTGCAATCGGGGATGTTCATGAGGTGCATGCCTGGACAAACCGTCCGGTTTGGCCGCAGGGTGTCGATGTGGACCGGCCGCCAGAACAACCTCCGGTACCAAAAACGTTAAACTGGGATTTGTGGATCGGCCCGGCTCCCATGCGGCCGTATCATCCCATTTATTTGCCGGCCAAATGGCGGGCTTGGTGGGATTTCGGCACCGGTGCACTGGGCGATATGGGTTGCCATATTCTGGATCCCGTCTCATGGGCGTTAAAGTTGAAATATTGTGAAAGTGTCGAAGCATGTACCTCCGCATACTGGCACGGATTTTTTGAGAAAACCGAACCTCTTAACGAAACCTATCCCCGGTCGACAATCGTTCGCTTTCAGTATCCCGCACGAGAGGGCATGCCGCCGGTGAAATTGACCTGGTGGGATGGTGGATTGATGCCGCCCCGGCCTGATAATTTGGAAGAAGGACGCCGCATGGGTGATGAAGACGGTGGTGTGCTGTTTGTCGGTGACAAGGGCAAGATCATGTGCGGATGTTATGGCAGGAATCCGCGTTTGGTGCCTGAAACCGCAATGAAAGAGTATACACGGCCTGAAAAAACAGTCCCCCGAATTCTCGATGATATGAGCGGACATGAGCAGGATTGGGTGCGGGCCTGCAAAGGCGGAGAACCTGCCAGCTCTAATTTTGATGTCGCCGGCCCGCTGACAGAATTGGTGGTCATGGGCAACCTGGCGATTCGTTATCCCAATAAAAAATTGCTGTGGGACGGTGAAAATATGCGTGTGAAAAACGACGAAGCAGCCAATGAATATGTAAAACGAACATATCGGGAAGGGTGGAGTCTGTAGTGTTCATTTTTTAAACGACCGGATTGTGGAATGATATTTTTTTATCATTGAAAATCTCCTGCAGGTTGTCTGCAGGAGATTTTTTATTTTAATATCTTGAAAGCAAGAATTCTTCCCTTGTGAAACCAACCTGTTCTCTTTACGTACTAAAGCTATCCCAAATCCCTGCTTTTTACACCCAATTCAAGGAGGTCATAGATGCGACACAAGTTCCGGTTTTTATTATGTATTTTTTTGTTGTATTCTGTCTTTTCAATCGCGCAGACAGCCTGTCAATACGACGGTCTGGTGCCGGATGTCTTTCTGAGATGTTGGCGGATTTCCGATCCAATTGCAGTGGATGCAGATACGGCGCGCGCTGCCCAGGAACAGACACAGCTTGCCGCTTTTAAGAACGATGCCGCTGCACCGGATAAAATCGTTCAATCGGCATTGACAGGGATACTGGATTTGAACGGCCATACTTACGGCTGGCGAATTGTAGAATCCATAACCGACATCATCGACCTGGTAAAAGCGTTTGGTGAAAAAGAGTATGTGTACGTATTTGCACAGGCGGAAATCGTCATGCCGGAAGATAAAAAGGTACTGCTGGGAATCGGCAGCGACGACGGGGTAAAGATGTGGGTGAACGGAAAACTGGCACATGAAAACTGGGTGGGCCGTCCTGTATCTGCTGATGACGATCTTGTGCCGGTCACGCTACAAAAAGGTTCCAATCAGATTTTATTCAAGGTGCAAAATATGCAGATGGGCTGGGGATTTACTTGCCGTATGCTCAGTCCTGAAAGTCTCAAGGAACGTCTGATTTTTACAACTCGTATGGGTAACATTGAAGCTGTTGAAATGCTGTTG
>JAFGEC010000280.1 GCA_016931775.1 Candidatus Zhuqueibacterota bacterium
ATTTTCTTAAACATGACTTTTTTATGACGGCCGAATTCAGGCACCCAAACGTATTTGGCTGACCTGTTTAAAATTTTAAAGACCTGTCCGGGACCCAGGGCGGCAGCATAGAGTGCCAGCAATTCGTTACCCAGCAAACTTTTAATAAATAATCCGTCGAGCGACGCCATAATGATCACCGACATGTCAATCCCCATAAACAAAATACCGCTGGTGTGCATTTCATTGGGAACATTCTGTACTCCCTGGGGGATCGTTTTAAGAGTATACCACCAGCTCACAAGTCCGACAAGAATGATAACGCCGACATATGAGTATATAGCGGAATATTTGGTAAGAGTTCCAAATAAATAAATAAAAATCAAAAATATAAAAAACACTCCGCGGAATCCGCTAAACATCATTATTGCCTGTTTGTACCGGCCTTGACTTCGCTGTAAATGTGAAAAGAGCAATGTTATACAGTAAAAGATAGATGCGATAAAAAGACCCGCAGATTTGTATATTTGCATATCGTAAATAAGATGCGAAATCACTACGCCCAAAAGCGAAAGCAGTGTGGAGACGATCATAATGTTAAAAAATGCGCGGCCCCATTTGTATTGTCCAACCTCATTTTTGCTGAAAAAACGGGCGATTGCGATCCCCTGCCCCCAAATGCAAAGCGGAGGGATCAATAAAATAAGATAACGCATATGTACAAACTCACCAAAATCATTGGGAGTTAAAATTCGAGCCAATAAAATCGAGGAAAGAGCCGCCAGCACCATGATCAGTGCAAAAACGGCGGAAACACCGCCGATATTTACAACCATTTTTTTGAGCATAAAAAACCTAATTGGATTTAAATGTTGTCAAACTTTTATTTTAGAATATTGAACTGCCTCAGCAGAACGGCCTGTATTTTTTATATCCTGTGTTTTCATCTTTTCTTCCTGCTTTCGGGCAATAAAATAGGATGATGCGGCGACAGCTAAAAGTGCATAAAAAAGACTGTACCCTCCCGGCGGATGTTTATCCACCAAGCCGTGCAGCAAAAAACCCACAAAACCACTTAGAACACTTGTTGAAACGACAGAACAAAAAGTATTTTGCATATGAATCGTTTTATAACACGTTCTCAGCACAAACACCAATAAAGTTAAAAAAGAAAAAAGGCCGATAAATCCTGTTTCTCCTGTAATCAACAGATACATGTTATGAACGGGACGGTCGATGGATTTATATTTTAGCGCATGAACCGTTTTCATATAGTTTTTCATCTTGACTTGATAATTATTAATTCCAACCCCGCCTATGGGATGCGCATCGATAACATTAAATGCAATTTGAAACATAGGGATACGGCTTTCCGCCGAACCATAATCTTCCCCGAAAAACCGCTTTTCTAAAATATCGGAAAAGGCAAAGCCGACGATGGTTATTAAAATAATAACAGCAAATGCAGGACCAATCAGGTTTTTTAAAGACAAGTGCTTGGTTTTTATGAGAAAATAAAAAAATAAAAATAAACCGGCTATAGCTCCTCCCCATCCACCACGTGATCCGGTCATAATAAGAGCCACAAATCCGGCACCGAAGATCATGAAGCCGAAAATCCGCACACGACGTTGTTGGGATGTAAAGGAGACCGCCATGCACATGGGAAGCAACAATTCCAAAAACATCGCCAATCTGTTTGGATGTCCCAATGTACCCCCGACACGGTACATTTTACCTAATTCTTTTATTTCATCTCTTGATCCCTGATATTCACCAAGAAAACCCAAATTAAGATTTTTACCAAAGATGACCTGCAGATTTCCCAACACGGCCTGGAAGGCAAGAATAAAAATAAAAGACCAGACCACAAGTTTTAAATCGCTTTCATCGCGAATTTGATTGGCCAGGACAAAAAATAGTAATAACACTTTGACCATCATAATCAGTTCCAACATAGCCAAATCAAGCCGCGGGGCCCATAGAACGGTAACCAGGCAGGCTTCAAAATATAACAATGCCGGGATGGTAATTTGTGGATAAAACCGGATCTTTGTACTTTCCTTTGTAACCAGTTCAATGATCCACCATACCAGCAATAAAATAACAAATACATCAATCAAAGAAATCCCCAGACTCGAAGCACCTGCTTGATTCTCGAATATCCGTCGTACATTCGCATCGATACGCAGGGGAATAGCAACGACAATAGCAACCATCAAAAATCGACGCAAATCACCTATTATCGCTGCAATAAACGGAAAAGCAATCCCTATCAGCACAACGACAAGGGCACGGCTTGGTAAATCACTTATTAAAAATACTGAAGCACCAAATAGCAGACCAAAAAACAAAAAGACAATAATTTGTAGTGAACCGGCCTTTTTTAAAGATAACATATATAATTAATTTCCTCGAAATCTTATCTTAAACCAATATCTCAACAAGGCGTTAAACCCAACAGCGGTAAAAACAAGTATATATGGCTCGCTCGGTATTCTGTACCGAACTTCAGCGTATATCAAAGAATAACCGAGAGCCATAAAAAATATTGTCAGTAACAGCAAAATTGCCTCCCGTTTAAGAGGAAAGGATAAACACAATCCGAGGATTGCTAATATAAATATCGGCAACATCACAATTATGCTGATAACTTTAATATAACTCCAAAAATCATAATCCTGCACAACCATTCTTGCATCTTCAGCATGAATTTTTTCCCTGAATTGAGCGCTTTGCGTGTTCAACCGGTCCGGAAACAGTGCCCAATAATGAAGCATTTCTTCTAGTGAGTATCTGATGGCACCCATAGGATTTTTTAAATAATGCATCATGGTATTGGAGATTTTATCATCGTCGGTTCCATTGGGGTGATTTCTCATATATTCGGCAACATCTTTGAATCCCGAATTAATTTTGCGCTCCTGGTTCCCCTGATCGGAAAAATCAGGTAAAACCTTGACGGGTAACGGCCTGACGATGATCAAGCGGCCATATTTTAAATAATTGCGCCAGGTCCATGGTGTCAAAACGGATATAAAAATCAAAATATAAAAACAGGTATGCAAAATATTTTTTGAAAATTTTTTATGGAGAAAAAACAGCAACCATAATAACCAGGCAGGTAAAATAAAAATCATTGCCGGAATTGTGAGTGCCGCAAGTGCAGAGAACACACCCCCCCAAAGAATATCGACAATCGATTGCCGGCCTGCAGCCCGGATTAAAAACAAAGACGCCAAAGCCAACAATAAGGTAAAAGTGTTGGTCGAATACAATATTCCGGTTAATACGATAAAATGAGGGAAAATGGCGGAAAGTCCTGCCGCAATTAAACCGACACGGGTATTATATAACCGCCGACCGATCAGAAAAATGATATAACATAATAACACCCCTGTAAATGTCTCAAAAATACGCATGGCCAGAAAAGATTTGCCAAATAGGGCGTACACACCCGCCATTAGAACTGGATACAGGGGAGAACGGTAGTATTTTTCACCAAAGCCATCGCCGGCCAATATACTCCGCGCAGCATTATCATAATGACGGGTGTCGCTGAAATAAAAACCGTCCGGTTTTAATACCAAAACAAATACGAGCCGAAGCAGAAAGCCGACAACAAGGAGCAGCAGAAGGATGTTTTTATAATCCTTATCAAGCCACGTTTTAATTCGTTTCACAAATATCATCATAAAGTCATCAACAATTTAAAAATCCTGAGGTGAAAAAGTAATTTCTTTTCTTAAGAGTTTTTGAAAAAAGATCCGAACTCCCATTTGACGAATTTTCAAGCCGATATTCACGGCAGCAAAGGAGGCCAGAATGATCAAAAAATAATCTAACGGCAATCTAAACCGGACTTTGGAAATAAAAATCGCATGCGGTGCCGTATAGAAAAGTGCATACCACAACCACAAGGTCACCAGTCGCCGTATTTCCGAATTTGCAAAAATGAATCCGCAAACAGCCAAAATAAATATGGGACCAAAAGTAATAATGCTGGCAAGATTGATCAGGGTCCCCAGTTTTACGTATCCGCCGGTTGTGGGGGAAGGATCCCAACGCCAGAAGCTAAGTCCCTTCCGAAAGGACAACCATATAAAGCGTCCGGGATTTTGTTTGATATATTGCTTGGCTTCATGCAAATAAATACTATCCCGTTCCACCTCAGAGTCCGCTTCCATTATTTTCCCATCCAGATCTTCGGGCCGATCAAGATTACTGCCGGAATTTATAGTTGACGAGGGATTATTGCCGAGCCACAAGTTCCTGCCGCCATTTGTCACCAAATTGACGATGTGAAGTTTTGTATAATTTCGATAGTACCAGGGACCGACAACAACAATAAATGTTAAAATAAAGATTGAGAGCGGCTTAATCAACTGCTTTTTATGGCGCTGGTAAAAAAAATACCACACCACAGCAGCTCCAAATAAAACCTGACCGACAGGCCGTATAAGCGCGACGAATCCAAATAAAAATCCACTCAAAGCGAAAAAAGTGGATTTTTGCTTTTCAACCGCATAATACAGTGTAAAAGTAGACAGAATTAAAATTAAACAGTACCAGGTTGTTGCCAATAGGGTTGCAGGTAAAAAAATGTAATACGGATAAATAGAAGATAAAAATACCGCAAAAAGGGCAATCTTTGCACCGAATAATCGCCTTGTCAGTAAATAGACCAAATAAAGGGTAATAATGCTGAGGATGGATTGAACTATTCTTATTGCCAACAGGCTATGCAAACCGAAAAGTTTTAAAAATATCAAAAAAACCGGATATCCAACAGCGCGATAAGCCGTAGGCGTACCATTTTTATTGACATATCCCTCACCATCGAGAACTCTGTCGGCAAGAGCAAGATAATCACTTTCATCAGTCCAGAATACGCGATTAGGGAGATTGAGTACAAGGCCGATCCGTAATAACAATCCAAATAAAAGAATAATAAAAAGAAAATTCTTACTTTTTAGTCTCAAACTCGGCATTTCTCAACTCCTCAAGAGTTTTATTAAACCTTTAAAAACAACAAGCAGGCACAATATTCATCATTTAAAGGATAAAAGCAAGAATTAATTTCAAATCACGATAACCACCAGTTTTTTTTCGGTAAAATCTCACCATTCTGATAGACATCAATTTCAAATGCTTTACAAATTCCCAAAAGTTGACTTTCCAGTTCCGGGTTCACCTGTTTCCGCCACTTTTCGACAAGAAATAGATTCTTATCCTGTCCGGTTGCTTCAAAGATATGCTTTGTGTTTTGATCGGATTGCCATGTGGTCTGGGAAGGCACAACCAAACGATCCGCCATTCGATCGACAGACGGCAACTCTAACTTTTGAGAAATTGTACGAAGAACAGGGAGAGGATCCAAAACCATTTGCTCATAGGTAACAAAAGTCCATTCCTTTTCCCGGTTTTTTATCGGCACGGCATTCTGCAGACACCACGAAAGAACGCCTTTTTCCAACTTTGTCCCAAAATTTATAATACGTCGGGCCAATCGCTTTTGGGAAATTGTGAAATGCTTGATATAATCACTGTTCAGCAAGGATTCAAGCCTGGGATAATACTGACGTGAGATACTTACGGGAATGGGATGCCGTAGCAGATAGATAATATGGCCGTGAAAATTTTTCCCGAACCAGGAAATACGGTCTTCACCGGCATGAAGAATTTTAAAAACGATCCGGTGTGTGACAGGTCGATAGTATTTGTAGGTCGGCACGGAGTGTTTAAGCTTTGCCAGACACGGTTTACCGTTTATGAATGAGGAAAAATAATCAAAAATCTTCCGTTCGGAGCCTGGAGCATACAGCTCCTTCCACTGGTCGATGCCAAGACGATACCGTACTTCCGGGGTTCTCAGATTAAACGGTTCATCACAGTATTTGAATCCCGGTTGGGTCATGATCAATTCCATAAGCCAGGTGGAACCGCTTCTCGGGGATGAAAAAATAAAAACATTACAGCGCTCATCCGGCCGATGAATATTGAACACATTCATAATCGAATGTTTTACAGCCACCCTGATCCGTGCTTTTCTTGATATATTTTTCCCGCCCATTGAAAGCATCTCACTTGAGATAACCGAGGGCTTTCAACCTCTTCAACATGGTCTCATCATAGGAATCGTTGGCCTCCGTTTCCGCATGAGATAAAAATTTATAATGTGTGGTCTCATAGGTTTTAATACGCGTAATCGGAAAATTTTGCAGGTAATCAGATTCGATAGCAGAGGTCATGACCGAACCATCCATATCCGATGCAACAGGAAGCCCTGTAAGATATAAAATAGTAGGGAAAACGTCCAATAAATTTTTCGGATATATTTGTACGCCTTTTTTAATGTTTGGACCCCATAAAATGACAATGCCGTTTTTACGATGGCTTCCTGAAAGCTGCAATTCTTCCTTTTCCCATTTTACCCCGGTCCACGGTCCCATACCATGATCCGAACAAATGACAATGGTTGTCTTATCGTCGACTTTTTGTAAATAATCGCCGATTTGTGCATCTATCCATTTATGATATTTGTCGATAATATCCCCAAAAAATTCTACTTCTTGGGCGGTGACGTCCGGAAACAATTCGGGATATTTAAACCGGCTAAAGGCATGGCCGGCTGTATCCAGTGCGTATATATAAACAGCTAAAAAAGAATATGAATGCTGCTGCATTAAATCCAGTCCCAATTTTACTCTGAATTTATCATGATAATAACTTTTAATAAAATTATATAACATGAAATGCTCAAAATACTTCCGGCTGCCGGCTGGAAAATTTGTTTCATAGTCAGGGTCGTATCGAAAAGTTGTAAAATCGTCCATTTCTTCCTGAGGTGGATGGTGAATATTAGCCAGTACTGTATCGACGGCTTCTGCAGTCACAAGGTCTTCGGGAAACCACCTCATTGGCAACAGTGGATCATCAAACCTATCCGACAATAAATCGCCGTTTATCTCCTCAACCGGCCACGTCATCCAAAAACCAAGGGTGCCGACTTCCATGCCGGCATCCGTATAGATATTCCATGCTGATTTGGTTTTCCGGTGTGTACTGTTGAAGGGCCGGTGCTTCAGGTGGAGAAGGTTCATTATTTTTTTCCGTGAAGGAGTAAATGACGGCAGCAGAGGATATCGAAACGGATGCTTAAATCCGGGAATTTGCGTATATACAAAATCTTTTACACCATGTTTAAAAGGCGACTTGCCGGATAATATACTGTTCCATACTGCGGCGCTTTTGATGCCATGTGTAATTGTCGCGGCAAAAGGATTATACATGGAAACCAGCGATGGAAGATCGCCGTGCGCTCCCTCCTTGATCAGCCGTTCGAAATTCGGCAGTTCCCCGGCCTCGATAAGCGGCAAAAGCGTCGGCCAATAGGCAGCATCGATACCCAGCAACAACACTTTTCCCTCCTGGCCCGTAACAGGAATTGCCTCTTTGCGCAACGGCTTTGAGTGAACAAATATAGAGTAAATACCCAGGCCGGCAAACAGCAGAACCAGGTAAGATACGGGAAAAAGCCAAAACCGTCTTTTCGAATTTTCCTTTTTACCGATTAAAAGACGATTCCAGAATCCTTTCGCTCCAAAAGAAACAATCCCGGAAATAATCAAGGCACCCAAAAAACCCAGAATAATCTTTGTGTCGGTTAGAACAACCGGACGGTTGATCTCGATCCACAAAATAACCGTCTGAAACGAAATAATAATAAACAGTCCGATGGAAACAAAAAATTTTCGAACATCCGGCAAAAGACCAAGAACTTTGAAGAACAGATAAAAAAGCAAAAAAGAAAACAAAACGGCAGCCACAATAAACTTGAAGGCATCCCATGGGTAGGGCAATAAATCACCCAGTGCGGCCAGCTCTATTCCGAGGAATGTCCCGAAAATAACGGCAAAAACAAGTGCATGATATAAAACACTAATATTTTGATTTTGATCTTTTACCTTTTTTCCCAATTTAAACCTCTCTTTCAGAACAAAACAATGCTAAACAACGGGGTTTAAACAAACCGTACCATTGTCCCAAACCATACAACAGATGCGTACCAATATATAAAACAGACAATTTCACAAATAATTCCGGCTGGCCGGCTTTTCGGCACTCCAGTACGCTGACAATAAAAATCAACGGATAATAAAGAATAAAAATCATCGCAGGCCAAAATATAATCGCGGCAAGATGCAATCCCACCAGTATCATCGGCAAAAGCAAAACGGGCTTTAAATGTTTCGGATGTTTACACATCAACCACGAGCGGCCTTTACCGTACACAAACATATTTTTGAACCATGCTTGATAACCGGCACGCAGCTTGTGGAAAATTTCCGTATTCGCCAGGTAATAGAGCCGGTAACCGTTATCGGCAAGCCGGTAACTCACATCCTGATCTTCGCCGATATTGCCGAATTTAATATCAAATCCACCAATACTCAACAGGCTATGTTTATGATACATCACATTCACGGTCGGCAAATGCGTTACAATTTTATCAGCGGAATAATTTTTACCCTGAACCGAGCCGTGACTTCCCAAATAGCTGTTTAGAAAAATCCTCAACACGTCATAAAACGGGTGCGCGGCTTGGGGAGGGATATTCGCTCCTCCGACGGCAGCCAGCCGGGTATTCACTTCATACTTAAAATATCCTGCCACCATGTTTTCCAGCCAATCCGCCGGTGCGACACAATCTGCATCGATAAAAGCCACAAAATCAAAGCGTGAATTCTGCAATCCAATATTCCGGCTCCCGGCAATGCCGCGTACGGGATTAACAATTAAACTCACTCGATCGTTCTTGAGGCAAAATTCCTTGATCAAACTTAAAGTTCCGTCATCAGATCCATTATCCACGCACAGTATTTCGTATTTTTCTTTGGGGTACTTTTGTTGCACCAAAGAAGAAAGACATGCGGAGATATTTTCTTTCTCATTAAAACAAACAACAACGATCGAAACCATTAACTTTTCTTTTTCACGAATCATTATATTCGATATTTAATAAAAACCAACACTCGACACAAATAAATCACAACAGCGGGAACAGATAGGGAGTAATCCTTTTGTTTTTAAACGCGTTCTAAAATGCCGGTAGTGAGGGCCGTTCCAAATGTCCATAATGTTTTGAGAACGAATATTACCCGCAATAAAATCGGGAAAATCGGGACACGGGTAAACGTCACCATTGGGCAATAAATAGGTTTTAAAATAAATGGAATAGCAGGATTTTATCCCGCATGTATAATTCAGGTTTTGATAGTAATTTTTTAATTGTTTCAACGGAACGGCTGGGGAAACGGTAATCGGAAAACTTGCACGGCTTTTCTGCATGGTTTTTATTTCCGTTTTCAAAGCCTCAAGCTGTAAATCTTGGGGTTGATAAACAAAGCCTTTCCACGAACCGGCCTGAATTGAGAATTCATCGAGCATTATTTTTTCATACAATTTTCCGTATTGCTCGGATGTAAACCAAAGATGATTGAAATTTAAACTATCCGCTCCGAATTCCTTGGTGATTTCTACCAACTGGGACAGATGCTCAAAGTTATCCGGAAAGATCGTACCGCGGATACGAATAACCGGGTGACCTTTGGTCTGAGTGCGGATTTCTGCGATTTTAATCACACCTTTTTTTATTTTCTCAAACGCACCGTCTATACCACGAATTTTATCGTGAATATGCGCAGGGCCATCGATTGAAATAATCAAATCATCTAAACCCGAATTCACGATATCGTGTGCAAATTTATCCAGCAAGAGTCCGTTGGTGTTCATTTGCACAAGCAATCCTTTGCTTTTTGCATACTTGACCAGATCAAAAATGGGACCATAAATCAGCGGTTCGCCACCCCATAAATAAAAATTTGGTCGAAAGGGTGCGATCTGATCAATAAAATGCTGCCATTCCTTTAGTGAAAGTTGATCTGTAAAAAAATCATGCGATACACCTTCATCACCCACTTTTGGCTGTCCGCACATTTTACAGCGCATGTTGCATAAATTGGTTAACCGCACAGAGACAACTTTAGGAGCGCGGGCACGGCCATTTCGAAAGGAATAGTCAAAACGTGCCAGCACGCTGTTAAACAGGGTGACCCGTGCTTTGTGCCACGCCAGTTTTGGATTTTTTGCAGCAAGAGAAACCTTTTTTTTTAACGACACAGGAGCACCACTCTATTTTTTCCTGACAATATAATTGCCGATTGCCAATTCATGAACACAGCCCCACAGAAGGTGTTCGACAGCCTCACGGGGATGGTGTACAATAGGGAGGCCATGTTTGTTGAAACTGGTATTAAGGATAACTGGAACACCGGTTTTTTTGTAAAAATGTTTGATCACATTATAATACAGTTGATTATCCGGACGGACGCTCTGCACCCTGGCGGTTTTATCGACATGTATTGCGGCGCCAATATCCGTGTCTTTACCTTCGATCACATCGAATGCCATCGTCATAAAAGGTGTCGAACAAAAATCCTTAAAATATAAATCTCCCTTATCTTCCATGCAACTGGGGGCAAAAGGCATAAACCATTCTCGATTTTTCATTTTATGATTGATGATATCGCGGGTTTCGGCTTTCCGCGGGTCGGCGAGCACACTGCGGCGGCCTAAAGCCCTGGGGCCCCACTCTTCACGCCCCTGAAACCATCCGATTACTTTACCTTCAATAAGCGCATCAGCGACATATTGGGACAAATCTCCATCGCGTTTTTCCCAGACGATATTTTCTGAAAATTCTTCAAGAGCCTCAAGTATCTCTTGATCGGAAAACTCTGAACCAAAATTTGAATCTTTCATCCGGAAAATCACCGGTTCTCCGGTCTTGAGATGGTACAGTTCGAGAGCCGCACCCATCGCCGTACCGCCGTCGCTGGAATGAGGGTGAACAAATACCGATTGAACAAAAGGCAATTCTCTGAGCAGTTTGTTCACTTTGACATTTAAAAAAGTTCCGCCGGCCAATGCAAGACTGGAAAATTTGTGTTCGGTATATATCTGTTCAATATAGTCGACAATACGTTCTTCGAGTAATTTTTGCGCTGCTGCGGCCACATTTTCTTTTCCATGTTTTTTTATAAGATTCATGATATGCCGGCCAGACACGGTTTTTTTAAGAACGGTCTCACGCGGCACCATTATGTAATCCACCCAATAAGGGTATCCGATCCATTTACCGTTTTTATATTGCGGTACCATATGCTTGATTTGTTCATAGCACACCTTGGGATCGCCATAAGCTGCAAGGCCCATTGTTTTACCTTCGCCGTCCATATAACGCAAACCCAAACATACAGTAAAGGCAGAATACCACAAAAAAGTAGCGTACAGCGGGATGTCCTGGATGAATTCCATTTTCCCATTATCGCACTTGTAAACCTGACCGGCTATGTTTTTCCCCTCTCCATCGGGGCCAAAACCATCCACACTTATGGTTAGACAATCGGAAAAACCGCTGCACCGATAAGCGCTGGACGCATGACAGAGATGGTGATCCAAAAATACAATTTTATCATCGTCAACGTTCATTTTTTTCAATCCATTGGCGAAAGCAGCCGGCTTGTACATTTTTTGAATGTTCGGCAGTAAATATTTCATCATGCCGGAAAAATTATGCCCGAAAAGACCTAAAAGCGAACGGGGTAGATCAAAAAATTTGCGGCAAAAAAGATCCATGTAAAACGAAGAGGGAGGGTAACCAACGGCAAAATAATCAACGTCCTGAATTTGTACATCCGCGTAACGCAGTGCTTCACTCAGCGCATTTTCAGGAAAGTTCATATCAAATTTTATCCGCGTAAACCGTTCTTCAGAGGATGCATAAACAATTTTACCGTCCCTGACCAGTGCGACACTGCTGTTGTGATGCGCACCCGCGACATCATTTAAACCAATTATAATCATAATCCACTTTTCAATAAGACCGAGTTTGAATGCCTATCATGCTCAAAAAGAATGAAGAAAAAATTGTCTGCGCGCCGATAATAATAAAGGTAGATGCAAATAGAGCCAACCTCACTTCATCAAGCGCACCAAAATCATTCAATATCCATTTAATTAATATGTAAAAATCAGTACCAAAACCGGCTAAAAAAATAACAGCACCGACGAGCAATCCTCTTTCAAGATTGAACAACTTGAACAACTTTTTTAATCCAGGTGTCTCTGGAACAAATTTATGCGTCGCAGCGTAAATTCTTGCATAAAAGCCCAGATTGATTATTTGAAATCCTAAAATAGTAAACATACTGCCAAGAACCATAACATGCAGATCAATAAATCGCCCTGCAATATATAAAGGTCCGGGTAAAAGGGAAATGAGCATGACGAGCCCCATCACAAATAAAATTGTACCCGGCCAGCTATATAAATAAGTGGGGCTGTACAAGAGCATAAAACGTAAATGGCGCCACCCATCACGAAAGGACCGCAGGTGTGGCGGACCGCCCCTGCCGTCGCGGTAGAGTGTAATGGGAACTTGCTCAATTTTTAATCCCAATTGGATCGCTTTGATCACCATTTCCGAGGCAAACTCCATCCCGGTGGTTTGCAGATTCATTTTTTTATAGGCTGATTTTTTAAAAGAGCGCATTCCGCAATGGGCATCGGATATTTTGGAATGATACATCAAATTTAAAATGCCTGTCAGTACCGGGTTGCCGATATACCGGTGAAGCCAAGGCATGGCGCCCTTTTCAATATTTCCCCTAAAACGCGTACCGATCACAAAATCTGCACCTTCTTCCAAAGGCAAAACAAACCGGCCAAGATCGGTAAAGTCATAAGAGTCATCGGAATCCCCCATCACAATATATTCACCCAGAGCAGCTTGGATCCCGGCCCGATAGGCGTTTCCGTATCCGCGTTTACTTTCATATATCACTTTGGCACCGAGAGAACGAGCGATCTCATCCGATCCGTCCGTGGAACCGTTATCGGCGATAATTATTTCTCCGGCAATTTTTAACTTTTCAAGTGTTTCCTGCGCTTTTTTTATGCAGATACCAATCGTCTTGTGCTCGTTCAAGCAGGGCATAACAATAGAAACTTTGACCGACATATTTTTTTCTGGATTTTTTCAACCATATAATTAAAAAGGCCATTAGAGCTGGCCAAATAATAAATCTTAAAAGAAAAAATAAAATTGATACAGCAGGCTCGATATTTACAGACCGGTTGCTCTAAACACCGCCGGAATCGTTTTTGCTAAAATTTCAAAATCAAGTCTTATAGACCACTTGTCGATGTACTCCAAATCCAATTTCATCCATTCCGTAAATTTAATTCTGTTGCGGCCGTTAATCTGCCACAGACAGGTAAGCCCAGGCCGCATGCTAAAACGCCTTTTTTGCCATCTTTCATCGATTCCAAGGACATCTCTAAC
>JAFGEC010000030.1 GCA_016931775.1 Candidatus Zhuqueibacterota bacterium
CCGGACATCATCGACAGGAAAGATAATCCGTATCAAAAACTGTTCGAGCTAGCGGCGCATGTGGGCCAGGCAGCCCAAAATAAAAAGATATGGATGCTGATTAAGGGTGAAAAAACCCGGGGGGAAACCTATGCTTCGGTCTCTCCGGAACTGCCGATTGCGATTCTGCGCGATCCGCCTGGAGACGGCAGTTACGCATATCTTGAAAAAGATTCCACGATTTCGTGCAGTTTTTCCAATTATTATCGTGAAACGGATGAATCCGGAGAATTTGGTGATCATAAAATCGGCGCGGTTATGGAGGTGGGTGTTACCTTCTGGTCGGTCAGTATCTCAAGTGAAGTCGGTGGTTATGTTATGATCATGGATGATGTTGTCGAGGGTACGGAGAATCTTAAAGATGATGAGCTCATTACAACCTTAAAAATGACCGAGCGGTTCCAGACCTCCGATGACATCAAAGTCATCGGCCCCAAAGGCGACATTTTTATCGGTGCTTCTTTTAATATGCTTTACGGCATCTCCGATGTGGTGGACTACAACCCGTTAACCTACAGGGTCGAGCTCGATACGTCCATTTCCTGGCGGCCCGACGGATTCAACACCACCTATATCTATACGGAGCATCATATCCGCAATTACGAAATACCCAAGCTGATCAATGCACGCAACCTCACCGACGATCCGGCACAAAAGGCAAAATGCGAGGCCTCTATTTTTACCTGGAACAGCCTGCTGGCCGAGAACGAACGGCTGAAGGAAAAGGCGGTCCACAAGGAAAACATCACCTTCAGCGCCGATCATGCCGCCTCTTATGAGAGCACCGTCACCGTCGATACGTCGTTTTCCATCGAATATATGCAGTACTTTGACGAATCAAGTGCATTGGGTCTGGGAGTGGTCATCGGTTCCGTGCCCCAGGAATGGGGATCGACGTCCAGAATGGGCTGGTGCCGGGGGACGGTCAAAGGCACAAATATTATAAATACGACGACCGTCGGTTATGTATTCAACGATGACGATACGGGTGATGATTTTACCGTGAATATCAAGGAGGACAGGGCATTCGGCACGCCTGTGTTTGAGCTCGTCGCCGGGCAGAGCAGTTGTCCGTGGGAGCCCGGAACACTGGCACGGGACGGGGTCGATATCGGCATCGATACGCATCTGATTGAAGATGTCCCTCTTGGTGAACCCGCGGTTTTTGAACTTTATTGCGGCAACACCAGTCAAACGAACGAAGAGAGGATTTACGAGATCAAACTGATCGCCGCCAGCAATCCCGACGGCGCCGAAGTGACCATCGGCGGAAATCCGACCACCGATCCCATCGTGCTTGAAAACATCGGCCCGAATAACTCGATAAAACAGACGTTACGGGTGAGAAGGGAGCCGCCTGCTTTTGATTTTAACAATCTTCAGGTCATGATGTATCCGGCCTGCCAGTACGAGTTGTTTACCCAGAATATGCCCATCGGTATCGCCGATACGGTCACTTTTTCGGTGCATTTTGCCAATACCGGCAGCCCGGTGACGCTGTCCGTTCCTAAAGAGAACTGGGTGATCGATCAAAACGACACTTATCTGGAATACGCCATCACGGATTATAATACGGCGGTGGCGGACAGTATTAAACTGCAGGTCCGTCGTCAAGGTGGAAGCTGGCGGACGGCGAAAAGTTATGCGGCAAACGCCGTCTCCAATTCCATCAAAGCGGCACTGGATGTAACAAATACCGCATCCTTCCCCGACGGCCGCTACGAACTGCGCGCGGCGGCCGAAAGCGCGGAAGGCGTCAATTATTCAGGTGCTGCGGCCGGTATCATCGACCGGAATTCGCTTGTGGTAACCGGCACCGAACCCGCGGATAATGTGTTGCATTCGGGCGACCGCATCTGCGTTCATTTTTCCGACGTACTTGTTGAGGCGATGTTAAACGGCGCAGACAATGTCTCGCTGAAAACCGTTGAAGACAGTGTGGATATCGAAATCAAGGTGACCTGCGCCGATTGTACGCTTATTATCGAACCAGTCGAAAATTTAACCGTATACGCCAATAAAAATCTAACAGCTCGTGTCTGCGGGCTGAAAAGCGGAAACGGCTGCATCCAGCATAAAACGGCGTGCTGGTCGTTCAAGGTGGATGAAAATTACACAAAAATAGACCGTGAAACCCTTGCTGCGGTTCCGGAACACTTTTACCTGAATCAAAACTATCCCAATCCGTTCAATCCGGCCACGGTTATCGAATACGGTGTGCCGGTCGCGGAGCATGTGCGGCTTTCGGTCTATAATATACTGGGACAGGAGATCAAAGTGCTGGTGGACCGGCGGCATCAGCCGGGGAATTACTCGGCGGTCTTTTCCGTCACGGATGGCGGCTTGGCCGGCGGTGTGTACCTGTACAAACTCGAGGCCGGACGGTTCCGGCAAACGCGAAAGCTGCTGGTTCTGAAATAACAGCCGATCGGACAGGGCTTTAGCGGATATCTGCTGATGCCCTGTCCGGGACGTGTATTTCAGGATGCTTTTTGGCTGTAGAATAATTTTTTTATCGAAATCGGGGTGAAATATCTTTTCACTTGTCATATTTGATCATTCGTTCAGGGTTGTTCTCAATACGCTTTATCCAGCACAAGTTTTCCTGGTTTTTATTCTGACGTTGGGCTGTATCAGAAGTCCAAAATTCAATTCAAAAAAATTGAATCCCGGATTAGGTTTATCCCCTATACCAGAATAGATTCATAGTGATGATGAATGTCATCCTGATAATATTAAGCATATTATTTCAATGTAGAGGGATTAAAAAATTGAGGGAAAAACATATTTTTATATATTTTCTCGTTCATGAAAAAACAGTTAACTTCATTAAAAACAATTGACAGGATGAACAGGATCAACAGGATAACAAAAAATCAACAAACAAAAAAATCCTGTGATTTTTAAGAGATTTTTTATTTAATAAACGATACTTTAACAATTTGATCCTGTCCATCATGTTGATCCTGTCAGTTTTTTTATGGGCAAATATAATTTCAAAAGGTGTAAATAACACTTCTGATACAGCCCCATGTTGAAACGTTCTAACGTTTCTTATTAATCATCTTGTATTTAAATTAGAAAATATTTATAATGAGCATATCCGATGTCTATAGAACGGTTATTGAAGACATCCACCGGTGAATCCCCTTGTAAAAAAAGGATATTTCTATGCGATACAAGACCGAATACCTCGATTTGGACGATTTGCACCTCTTGCAACTGGACAGACTGCGTGAAGTCGCTCAACATCTGTATCACAATGTGTCGTACTACCGGAAAGCGTTCGACAGTTTAAAACTTAAACCCGATGATTTGCGATCGCTGAAGGATCTTACCTCGCTGCCGTTGACCGATAAGGAGACGTTGCGGCTCAATTATCCGTTCGGCATGTTTGCCGTGCCCATGTCCATGGTACGGGAGATCCATGCCTCGTCCGGCACGACCGGCAAACCCACCGTGGTGGCTTATACCGAAAACGATATAAAAATCTGGTCAGAGGTGATGGCCAGGAGTATTGCCTGCACCGGTGGGACCTATAAGGATATCATCCAAAACGCCTACGGATACGGTCTGTTTACCGGCGGATTGGGTGTACATTACGGCGCACTGGAGCTGGGCGCTGCAGTTGTACCCATGTCGTCGGGCGGATCAAAGCGGCAGTTACAGTTGATGGAGGATTTCAAGACCACCATTATGACCATGACACCGTCCTATGCGGTTTATCTGGCGGAATACGCGGATTCACTGGGTATCAATTTGAAAAAGTCGTCCGTTCGTATCGGCATTCTGGGTGCCGAGCCCTGGAGCGACGGCATGCGACGGGAAATTCAATCCCGGTGGAATATGAAAGCCTACGATATTTACGGTTTGTCTGAAATCATCGGTCCGGGTGTTGCCGTGGAATGCGAGGGCCAAGATGGCCTTCATATATGGGCCGACCATTTTTTACCGGAAGTCATTGATCCCCAGACCGGTAAACACGTCAAAGACGGTCAGGACGGTATGCTGGTGATCACCACACTGACCAAAGAGGCGACACCGTTTTTGCGCTATGCCACCAAAGATATCGTGAGCATATCCACTTCACCCTGTCCCGCGTGCGGTCGTACCAGTCCACGGATCAGCCGGATAAAAGGCCGTACCGACGATATGCTGATTATCCGCGGCGTGAATGTGTTTCCGTCGCAAATCGAAGCCGTGCTGCTGGAAATTAAAGAGATCGAGCCCCATTATCAACTTGTGGTCACCCGGGAGGACGCTCTGGATCAACTGGAGGTGCAGGTTGAGGTGAATGAAAAATTCTTTTCCGATGAAATCCGCGTGCTGGAGTCGTTGGGAAACCGGATCAAAACCGAAGTGGAAAATATACTGGGCATTTCGGTCAAAGTGAAACTGGTCGAACCAAAGTCCATCGCCCGCAGTGAGGGCAAGGCAAAAAGAGTCATCGATTTACGCAAACTGTAACAGGAGAATAATATGCGGGTTAAACAGATATCCATTTTCATGGAAAACCGGGCCGGACGGTTAGAGGAAATTACCGAGGTATTACGTGTGGCGGATGTCAATATCCGGGCTCTTTCACTGGCCGATACGTCGGATTTTGGGATTTTACGGATCATCGTCGACAAACCCAAAGAGGCGGTGGAAAAGCTTCGCAATGAAGGTTTTACTGTTCGTGAAAATGATGTCATCGCATGTGTTGTCGACGATCATCCGGGCGGACTGCATCAAATTTTAAACATTTTGGCGCAAAATAACATCAGCGTCGAATATATGTACGGACTTTTGGAGCGCCACACGGACAAGGCGGTGATGATCATGAGAATAGAAGAATTGGATATCGCCGTCAAGGCACTATTGAGCAACAACATCGATCTGCTTCCGGGAGAGGAAGTATATAGACTTTGATCATTGAACAATGAACAGTGAGCAGTGATCAAGAAACAGTGAACAATGAACAGTGATCAGTGAACAGTGAGCAATGATCAATGAACAGTGAGCATTGAACAATCAATACTATATATCAAAGATTCAAGAACCAATCACCAAGACAAAAAATATTAGCCTGTTTGATTAATTGACGTTTTACAATCGATTCCGCGTTTCAAGAGGAGAATAAAATGAATACACTGAAAGAAAAATTGTCAATGATTGGAGCCAATCTGCAAGGGTCCGAGATCCGCAGATTGTTTGCCGTGTCCATGCGTCCGAATGTCATTTCATTTGCCGGCGGATTGCCCGATCCGGAGTCATTTCCGGCGGAGGAGGCTTCCAGGATTTTATCGGACCTGCTTAAAAAAGAGGGCTCGATTCTTATGCAGTACGGTTCTTCCCGCGGTTCAAGCGAAGGCATCAAGGCCGTTTTAAACCGTATGAACCGGCATCAGATTTCGGTCAATGCCGATGAAATAATCATTACGTCCGGCGCTCAGCAGGGCATTAATCTTTTAACCACGGTTTTTGTGGATCCGGGTGATGTGATTTTGACGGAAAATCCCACTTTCGTCGGCGCCCTAGGCGTTTTCCGCAATACCCGGGCTCACGTTATGGGCGTGCCTATGGACGAAAACGGCTTAATCGTGGAAAAACTTGAAGAAATCGTGCAGGATTTAAAATCACGAAAGCAAAAAATCAAATTTTTATACATTATTCCCAATTTTCAGAATCCATCGGGTTTGTTGACTGCGGTTGAACGCCGCAAACAGATTCTGCAAATTGCCACGGATAACGATTTTCTCATTCTGGAGGACGATCCATACGGCGAACTGGTGTTCGACGGTGATCTGTCCAAAGTATGTCCCATTAAATATGACGATAAGGAAAACCGGGTCATTTATTGCGGTTCTTTTTCCAAAATGATTTCTCCGGGAATCCGTATGGGCTGGACTGTGGCGGCGCCCGAACTGATCGAACGCTTGGATATGGCCCGGCAGATGGTCGATGTGTGCTCCAATCCCCTGATGCAAGCCATGGCCTGGGAACTGTGTAAAAGCGGATTTCTGGACGACCACATTAAAAAACTGAGACAAATATACGCGTCGCGTGCTGCAGCAATGCTCGACGCCTTGCAGCAGCACATGCCAGGCGGCGTCTCCTGGACCAAACCCCAGGGTGGCTTTTATATCTGGCTCACATTACCGCCGGCATTCGATGCGTTTAAAATGCTCGATAAGGCCCTGGCCGAAAATGTAGCCTATGTTTTCGGCAACTCTTTTTCACCGGACGGATCCGCTGCCAATAATTTAAGAATATCCTTTTGTCATGAAAATGAAGACGACATTCATGAAGGTATCCGGCGGCTCGGCGTGGCGGTGAAGGGGATACTGAAGGGCTGAAGCGGGCTTTTGAGACCACGGAAAACCAGGGGGCACTTAAAGAAACAGATTTTAACTTTATTCACTCTACTGCACTTCCATTGAAAATGGAAAACCATACCTTTACTTTTTAGATCAACCATAAATATCATTTTTTATTCCCGGGAATATTACCGCTTTTACCGTTGTTTTAACATTGCAATATTTTTAGAGAATATAAAAATGGAAAGAAGAGAAATGAAAAATTTCACAATTTTACTGGTTTTATGGCTCGCGGGAACCACGCTGGCTCAGGCACAGTTGTTTGATATCCAACCGAAACTCTTTTTGGAAAATGTCAAAACTGATGCTTTATATGAATTAAATGATTTAATCATCAGCAGTTACTCCACCCGGGATGCCAATGGAGACGGAATGGCTGATTTAATGATGATCCGTGAAATCCAGCAGGGTGAGCGGCGCTGTATTGTAATCGACGGCAAAACACGTACACCCATAACAAGTGCGCTGTGCAACAATAATGAAGTGATCGAGGAACTCCGGTTCAAGGGCTGGTTGGATATTAGCGGTGATGAAGAAAAGGAAGCCTTTTTTGTTCATAAAAACGGCAATGGATTTGCAGTGGCACAGGTGTTGGGTGTTGAACAAGTCCTCTTTATGGAAAATTTCACACCCGATTTATTCCGTTTTATATTTGCCGGTGACGTGGATAACGACGGCCGGGCGGACCTGGTGTTCGGCAACCGGGCTGAACGCAAGCTCATTGTGTACGGCACCCTGGGCGTCAAAAAAAATAATGCCGGAATCGAAGCGGAGGCAGTTTCTGCAGCCGGCAGAGTGACCGTCATCGATTCACCTCTTAAACTCAAGTATCAGAGTCCTGAAAATTTCCGTCCGGTGTTCGCCAGGCGCATGATCCGACGGCTGGAAAATTTGGATGGGGACGGTAACGGCATAGTCGATATCGTTTATGTCCGTGAAGGGGAGGGCGGCGGATCGGATGAGTTTGTCGCCTATGATGCGGCCAATCAGACTTATTCGTGGCGTTTTAATATCGATGATCTGAGAAACAGTTTTTTATTGGGTGAGACGGGAGATGATACCATTATCAGTGAATTTAACGGATTTTTTGACATCTGGACCGAAATGCCGTTCAGCTTTTTCGATAACAATCTGGTCGTGATGCCTGAAACCGGCAAAGCCGGTCCTGCCGCCGGCACTGAATCCGTTCAGGGATACAGCGCATTCCGGATCAGCAAAACGTTTAAAATGCTGATGGCATCGGATCTGGACGGGGACGGCGGTGTGGAGGTGATCGGCATCAATACAGCCGACAGTACGGTGCAGGTTTGGGGCGCCGAAGGTGGATTTACACGGATTTCTGAAAAAGATATCGAAAAGGCCTTAGACTTTGTGTTGCAACAGAATTTTCCCAATCCGTTTAATCCGGCTACTACCATTGAATATCAACTGGCGGATAATAATTTTGTCGATTTAGAAATTTATAACCTGCAGGGTCAGATGGTCCGTATACTGGTGCAGGGACAGCAAAATAACGGCTACCACACGGTGCAATGGGACGGATTGGACGATGCCGGGCAACGTGTGGCCGGAGGTACTTATGTGTACCGGTTGAAGGTCGGTGATCAGGTGGCAGTGCGGCGAATGCTGCTGCTGAAATAAAACCACATGGACACAAATTCAAAGAGCGAGTATGGTTCCGCGCTCCTTAAATATTGAAAAACCGATTAGAAAAGCCAGATAATTTGGCTATAGAGTTAAAGGAGAAAAAAATGAAAAGTCAAATTCCAGTAACAACTATTTTAACAAGTATTTTTGTTCTTTTGTCATCAGGATTCGGCTTCGGCGTACAATTAAAGTGGGAATCACTGCCTAACCGATCAATTTTGTCGCAGGATGTCACACGCGAGTTGGTTTTGGACCAAAATGGCGACGGTGTCGAAGAGCTGGTGATGATGCAAAAAAGTGAGGATGGTACAGTAAGCGGTCTGGTGATCGTCGACGGTGCTACGCAGAGTATTATTGCGATTCTTGTCGGATTGCTTGACAGGGAAGGGGCGGTCAGTCGGGATTCATTCAAAGGATTTTACGATTATGATGCGGACGGTAGGCGTGAAGTTCTATTCGCGAATGGAAAAGACATCTATCTTGTGGATCCTTTGACGGATATCATCGAATTTCAACTACTGGGACATTTCCGGCTTTTAGGTGTTTCCGGCGACGGCAATGAGGGTCCTGTTGATTTATATATCGGGGATACGGAGAAAAACGTTATACAAATATGGGGCGCCGGTGAATGATTCATCATCTTTTAAAAGATATTGTTCAACCGGGTTTAAGAACAAAAATGTCCTGTAATACAGGAAAGGAACGGATATATGGTCAAATTAGCACATACAATTATATTATTAGGGGTGTTCAGCACCTTTGTTTACGCTCAGGTACCTGATATGCTGTCCGGTACATTTAGCAACGGCGTATTGACTTTGACACTTTCCTCCGCCGGCGGCCGGTATTCCGGCACGGCATCCACCCAGGGGAAAAACTATCCCGTGGTGCTGGAATTGTCGGCAGGATCGGTCGTTCAGGGATATTACAGCGATCAGGGTCAGCAGTACCCCATGTATGGGACGATAGGTAATGGCGGACTGTCTCTTGTCATCGACGGTCTGGAGTTTCAGCTTGTCAGGCAGGAGACGGCTGTAACCACAAGTTCAAATAACCGTCCAACCCAGTCACCGGCAGCAATAGCGCCAAACCCTGCCGGCAAACCGCTCGCGGTTTCAGGTAATGAGGTCGGGGACAAGTATCTGGGTTTCAAGTTCCGTCCGCCGGCCGGATGGATCGCGCAAAAGACCGACGGCGGTTACCTGCTGGGATCCAACACCGAAAAAGGATTTATCGTGGTGATTCCGCACGAGTACACAACGCTGGAGCAGGTCAAAACGGCTGCCTATGAAGGGATGGCCGATGAAAACGGCACGGTGCTTCAGGTGACCGGTGACATGCAGGCGTACGGCAAAAACGGGCTGGTGGCCGATTTCGGCGGATCGGTACAGTGGAAGCCGGCGACAGGCCGCGCCGTCGGAATGCTGTCACCGTACGGCGGAGGGATTACTATCATGACGGCAGTGGAAAAGCAGAGTTATTCCCCTGCGTATGCCGGGTACGTGGAGCAAATCGCCAATTCGGTTGTGTTCTCCCGGCCGGAAATTCCACCGGTGGCGGATGAATGGAAACAAAACCTGACCAACTGCCGGTTGACCTATATGTGGAGTTACAGCAGTAGCGGATATGGTGACGGATCTTATGCGGGCGGTTCGCAGCAAACAACCATAGACCTGTGCGGCCGGGGATTCTTTAATTATTCCGATAATAACTCCATGTCCGTCGATGCAGGCTCCGGGACCAGCGGCTACGGCGGCGGCCAATCCCAGGGCAGTGGGACCTGGAAAGTTGTCGGGAGGGGCAATCAGGCCGTGCTGGTTCTGACATTTCATGACGGCCAGGTTTACGAATACCGGTTGAGCATGCAGGAGGGCAAAACCTATCTGGATGACAAACGATACTTCCGGACCTACAGTAACGATTCAAGCGCAGAACACCGTCCGCAGTGCTGGTGAAAAGTCAATAGGGGGGATGCTTGCCGAAATAAGACCATTGGCCCGAATAGTGCTCTATAGCGACGATGTGCTCCATTATCAATGGGAACACTTAAATTTCAGAAAATATTAGACCACGAAGTACACGAAGGGAACGAGAATATGAGGAAATTTACAAAGTGTTGAAAATTCATTAAATGTGCAAAATAATGGTTGCAGCGAAAAAAGAAATTGTATTGGATTGTTGCAATCCATTATTTCGTTTGAATTTAGAATTGATACTTGGAGAGATGCCATTTATGGCGTCTCTAACGAATCAGCAGCATCTTTTGGGTTGCAGTAAAACCGTTGCCTGTTTTTAACCGGTAATAGTAGAGTCCACTGGGCAGCTCTCTGGCGTTAATATTAACCGAGTACCTGTCTGCCTGCTGAAATCCATCCACCAGGGTAAAAATTTCTCTGCCCAGTACATCAAATATTTTCAGCGTTACATGGTCCGGCTTTTGTATCGAGTAACAAATACGGGTGGATGTATTGAACGGATTCGGCATATTCTGATCGAGAGAATATCCGTACGGACCGGATACGGATTTTTGAACCGGGAGAATGACCATCTCGTTTTTCTCCCCGGGTGTGCCAAACGGATGGGAAGCGATCCAGTTTTTGGGATTTGAATTATCCAGATGAGGATCGCTAAGCATGAGAGTCGGCCCGTTGCCGTCCGGCTGCACCGGCCATGGAGGGGTGTCGTAATAGAATACCGAATCCACAAGAACGCCGTTTCTGTTATAAAGCAGAATGATCTCACCGCCGTTATTCAATCCGAATCCCAGGTCTCCGATGTAATTTTCTATATCGGGGAACAATACGTGAAATTTATCCCGGTTGCGGCAGAACACCAGATACCCCATCGGCCCGATCGTTATACTTTGAGGAACGGTATATTCCTGGGCATCCCTTTGATCCAGAAAAACCCAATCGGAGATATCGACGGTTTCATCGGTGGGATTGTGTAATTCGATCCAGTCATCCGGATCAAAATCCGGGGATGAATGATAATTTATTTCATTGATCACAATGGTGCCGGCTGCGTTCGGGTCTCTTTCAAAGTTGGCCGTCAGAGTGATATTATCCGACAGCACGGTATCCCTGTACGTCCAGGTTCAGGTCCTTGACGAGCGTCTGTAAAAGACCGTCACGGAAGTGGGTTTGATCCCAGTCATTACCAGAATTGCGTAAAAACAGTCTTGTAAATTCAAAAATTTGTATATCCGGGAATATCTGGTAATTGATTTTATCGTAGCCGTATTGCGGCCGGAAATAAATGCGCAAGGTCTTTTGCGGCCTTCTCCTCGTTGCACCACCCCCGATAGCAATACCGCCGTCAACATTCACCTTTTGAAGACCGTCTGTTTCAAAAAACTCGAAAAAAACCGGCCGCTCCCAGTCATCCCAAAAATTGACATAGATGCCGGTCTGGCTGTCGAACAAATGCCTGTTATCGGTGGATAAAGAAACGACCGGCAGGGTGATCTCCTCATTGAAAAAGTAGGTATGGGTTGATGTTTTTCCCGCCAGCAAACCTGATTGAAACGACCGGGCCCGCAGTACGGTCGTTGTTTCTAGTTCGACGGGATCCACATACAGCTTTGAATCTTGCTGCGGTTCCGAGCTGTCCAGGGTGTATCTGATTTCGGCCTGAGGTGAAACACATGTCAATTCAACAGCAAGACTGCCCCGGTAAAATCCTGCGGATTTTGAAAATTCGACCTTCGGAGAAAAGGCCGGATAGCCGGTTGTGCTGTTCGCTGCAGCCGGCGTCGGTTCGGTGAAAAAATACCAGTCCGCGCTTCCATCCGGTTGTCTTCCCCATGATATATCGTTTAATCCTTGAACCACTAAAACTTGATCCGCTACAAATCCGGACGGCTCGGATAACAGCAGTGTTTCTCCGCCTGATTTGATCTTGAAATTGGTGTGTAAATGCGGATTTTCCGTGAGATGGTTTTTAGCCGATGCAAAAACCAGCTTGAATTGGTTGGGCTCCAGGACTGTTTGCGGAAATATCCATTTGAACGGCTCCTCCGGATCGTCGGACAGGCCGTATCCCGTCATGTCGATTTCCGTTTGGCCCGGATTGTAGATTTCGATCCAATCGGGATAGTCTCCGTCTCTGTCACTGATGGTCGTTGTATTTAACGACATGATCTCGTTAAAAACGGGGTATGGCGGATTTTTATTTAACTCGGCTCCGTTCAGAAGGTCATACGAGAGGGAAATGACCATTGCGCACAAGAAGAAATGAATTGAATTTCGGAACGGAATTTGTGGTATCATATCGCGGGCTTTCGTGATAAATTTGGTTTATTAAAATCGGTATAACGAACGGTTCTCTCAGGTGCGATCTATAGCGAGATGCACCCTGTCGTTATGATAAAAAAGATAAATATAAGAACGTTCGGCATAAACGAAATTATAGAATATAATTTTCCCAGTCAAGCGTTTTAACCTTGCATTGATGATCCTTAATATGTTTGCTAATGATTACGATTATTTATTGACGCGGCATTCGACTGGATTTGCCGTCCCTCGTTGGAAACCGGGAACGAGATTTTTGGGTTTACAGGAGTTTTAGCGGTTCACCCTCCCATCTCATTGCAGGCTTCCAACCTCCAAATCCGATCTGAGACGAAGCCGGAGCTATCCCATATTAAATTCCTGTAAATCTCAATTCCTCTCTTGCAAAATTCAAATGAAATGTGCATATTATATAGATATATCAACCCGCCTGAATTCGGTCAAAAAGGAAAGGGAAAAAAGATGAGAAAATTCCTTGCGCTGATTTTTTGTTGTGGTTTCTTGTTTTGTTCAAAAAGCATCGTTAAAATGGACGCGCCGGAAAAGTTTGAGGGACTCACCCAACTGGTGTTGGCGTCGCAGACGCAGAATATTAGTTTCACCGAAACATTGAAAAAACGCGCATTTGTCGTGTTTGCCAGTAAAGCACTTGTGCAGGTGGAATCCAATGTCACATTCGATTTTTATATGGACTTTGAAAAAGACGGCTACCAGATCAAACTGAACGATGATAAAACGGTGCTTCATGTCACCGCGCCGCCGATCCGTGTCAAAAAACCGGTGATCAACAAATCCGTGGTCAGCTACCCGCAGCGGGGCATTCTGGTAAATGAGGAAAAAGAAGCGGTGGCGATTCTGGAAGATCTGACGGAACGTTTCATCCGGGAAGGTGAGAAACTGCTGGAAGAGGACAGGGTCAAAACCAAGTGCAACGAGAAACTGACCGAATATCTTTTGGGAATGAGCAAAGAGATGGGATACAACAAGGTCGAAAAAATCGATATTAAATATCAAGCGGACCGGAAACCACCCGAAGGGCCCAAGCCTCCGGCATGAGAAGACAATTACAAATAGTTTTTACAAGATATTATTTTTAAATTACTTGAATCGATTTAAAAAATACTTGCAAATTTTATAATAATATACTAACTTTATATTCTACGGTTTTCCGGGTTACACTGCAGATTTTTGATTTTCTCTCGGTGATATGTAGGCCGGTACTTTTCGAGTGCTGGCTTTTTTTTACGATTTCAGATTTTTCCGTCATGTAAGGAGGATATTCAATGGATGTTAATTTATCGAGCCTCATTGAAAAGATAAAAAAAGATGGCGTTGAGGAAGCAGAACAGCAGTCCAAGGAGATTGTAAACAAGGCCAAAAAAGACGCGAGTGATACACTCGCCAAGGCAAAAAAGGACGCCGAAAAAATTGTGCAGGACGCCGAAAAACAGGCGGCACAGTTTAAGGAAAATGCCGAATCCGACATCAAACAATCGGTTCGTGATGCGGAGCTTTTACTGAAACAGCGTTTTGAAGTGCTGTTCGACAATGTATTCAAACATCAGGTGAATGAGGCTCTCAAACCGGAATTTGTCAAAGATCTGCTGATCAAGATCGTTGAAGGGTGGAGCAAGGGCAAGGACGTTGAGGTTGTGTTGAACGAAAAAGACAAAGCCGGGCTGGAAAAGCTTTTGTTTGCCGGACTCAAAAAAGAGCTCAAAGATACCGTGACAATCAAAATCAGCCACGATATCGGCAGCGGTTTCCGTGTGGGATTAAAAGACGGCGATGTACACTATGACTTTTCAGGCGAAACCATCGCTCTGGTGCTTAAATCCATGCTCAGCCCGAATCTGCAAAAAATTCTGGACAAATAAGATATGGATAGATATTATTATTTTATCTCAACCCTCCCCATGCTGTTTTTCGACCGGGAGGTGCAACTGCAGCGGGAGGTGTTTCTGGATGAGGCCTCCAGGTGGCTGAGTGGCGGAGATTATAAAATCCTGACTTCCATGGATATGAGAACGATATCTGGAGAAATTGGCGGCCATCCGATTGCACGCTGGTATTCCCGTTTCGAAACAGGATTGCGACGGGAAACGGCCGCATGGCGTACGGCGCAGAAGAACAATCAGGACTATAAAACGACTCTTTTTCCGGTGGCCCTGCTCAAGGAAGGGAATCCGTTGGATGTTGAAAAAAAACTGTTGAAACTGCGCTGGGATGAACTGGACGAAAGGGAACGGGACTATCATTTTGATCTCGCCTATGTGATGATATATTATTTAAAACTGCAAATATTATACAGGTTGTCGACTTTTAACAAAGAAAAAGGTTTGGAAAAATTTCAAAAGCTCTATGAGGTAAATGTATGGACCGAATCACTGGAAAAGTAACCGGAATTAACGGCAACATGGTGACTGTTGCTTTTGATGGCAGAATCATGCAGAACGAAGTGGCATATATTATAAAAGGTAAAGAACGTTTAAAATCCGAAGTGGTCAGAATCGGTGAAAACCTGGCATTTCTGCAGGTGTTTGAAAGCACAAAAGGCCTGACCGTTGGTGACAATGTCGAGTTTAGCGGTGAGTTGTTGTCGGTTCAGCTGGGCCCCGGTCTTTTGGGACAGATATATGACGGCCTGCAGAATCCTTTGCCGGAACTGGCGGAACAATTTGGCTTTTTTCTGCCCCGTGGTGTGGAGGCGAAGCCGCTGGACATGAAAAAGAAATGGAAATTTACCCCCGAAGTGAAAAAAGGCGATACGGTTTCCGAAGGGGTCGTTCTGGGGCACGTACCCGAAGGTATTTTCAAGCATAACATACTTGTGCCGTTGTACCTGAAGGGTGAATACAAGGTGGCCGAGATCAAGAGTGCGGGTGAGTACAATATCGATGAAAAGATTGCGGTTTTGCAGGATGAAAAGGGTAAAAAAATTGATGTGAAAATGTATTTTACATGGCCGGTCAAGATTCCCATCACATCATACCGGGAAAAAATCGTTCCCAAGGATCCCTTGCTGACACAGGTTCGGATTGTGGACACGTTTATTCCCGTCGCCAAAGGCGGAACCTTTTGCGTTCCGGGTCCTTTCGGCGCCGGGAAAACGGTGCTGCAGCAGATAATGAGCCGCTATGCTCAGGTGGATGTGGTAATTGTGGCTGCCTGCGGCGAGCGCGCCGGTGAGGTTGTTGAAACGCTGCGCGAGTTCCCGGAACTGGTGGATCCGCGAACGGGCAAATCGCTGATGGAGCGGACCATCATTATCTGTAACACCAGTTCCATGCCCGTGGCTGCGCGCGAGGCATCGGTTTACACTGCCGTCACCCTGGGTGAGTATTACCGCCAGATGGGTCTGGATGTGCTGTTGCTGGCCGATTCCACATCACGCTGGGCACAGGCTATGCGCGAGTTGTCCGGACGGCTGGAGGAGATACCCGGCGAAGAAGCCTTTCCCGCCTATCTTGAATCCCGGATTGCAGAGTTTTACGAGCGTTCCGGTCTGGTGGAACTTTACAACGGTGATACCGCCAGCCTGACCATCGGCGGTACCGTGAGTCCGGCCGGCGGTAACTTTGAAGAACCGGTGACCCAGTCCACACTCAAAGTGGTGGGTGCATTTCTCGGCCTGTCCCGCGACCGAGCCAACGCGCGCCGCTTTCCTTCCATCCATCCGCTGGAGAGCTGGAGTAAATACAGCACATTTATCGATGAAAAGCTGGTTTCCGAGGCCCGCAACCTGCTGCACCGGGGCAACGAGGTGAACCAGATGATGATGGTTGTGGGTGAGGAAGGTACATCTGCGGATGATTTTGAGCTGTATTTGAAATCGGAATTCCTCGACGCGGTGTTTTTGCAGCAAAACGCATTCGACAAGGTGGATTCCGCCGCTTCGCAAAAACGTCAGGAATACGTTTTTAATAAAGTTTACAAAGTGCTTTTTTTGCATTTTGGTATCGAGGATAAAGAAAAAGCCAGGGATTTGTTCAATAGATTACGGCAAATGTTTATCGACTGGAATTATATCGCAATGGATTCGGATAATTTCAAGAAACAGGAAGAATCGATTGGTAAATTATTAAAGGAGCACTCGGGAAATGAGGAAAGTTTATAATAAAATTTCACAAATCAGTGGTAATGTCATCACCTTAAAAGCCAGCGGTGTCACCTATGAAGAGCTTGCGGAAATCACCTCTTCGCGGGGAAAATCCCTGGCTCAGGTCATAAAGATCGACAACGATATGGTGTCGCTGCAGGTTTTTACCGGAAGCCGTGGTGTATCCGTTTTTGACGAGGTGCGATTTTTGGGACATCCCATGCAGGTGACGTTTTCCGAAAAGATGCTCGGACGGATTTTCGACGGTGCGGGCAATCCCCGCGATAAAGGCCCTGCACTGACGGAGAACCTGATTCCCGTTGCCGGTCCCAGTGTGAACCCGGCCAAACGGATCATCCCGCAGCGTATGATCCGCACCAATATTCCCATGATCGATATTTTCAATTCTCTGGTGGTTTCGCAAAAGCTGCCCATTTTCTCCATTTCCGGTGAGCCGTACAACGAGCTTTTGGCCCGGATCGCTTTACAGGCCGAAGTGGATATGATTATCCTGGGCGGAATCGGTTTAAAATACGACGAATATATGAAATTCAAGGATACCCTTGAAGAGGGAGGCGCATTGCGGCGGTCGATCTTTTTTATGAACACCGCTGCCGATCCTATCGTGGAAAGTCTGATGGTACCGGACCTGAGTCTGGCGGTTGCGGAAAAATTCGCCCTGCAAGGCAAGGATGTGCTCGTGCTGTTATCGGACATGACCAACTTTTCCGATGCGTTAAAAGAGATTTCCATCACCATGGAACAGGTGCCGTCCAACCGCGGTTA
>JAFGEC010000281.1 GCA_016931775.1 Candidatus Zhuqueibacterota bacterium
CGCCGACTCTGCTCTTGCCGCCAATACAATCCCCCAACTCTCATTGAACATCATCGGCCCCCCATTCCAACAATTCACCATTGACCGACGGTATTTTATCATCTCCCAAACAGTTTTAGCCGAAATATACAACGAGCGATACAGGGCCGAACAAAATATCCACGACCTTTATCTTGCGCTTAACGCCAGCGAAAAAGCCGACAGCGTCCTCATCGACCTGCGGCACAATTTCAAAACCGACCGCTCCAAACTCGAGCTCGCCGGTTACGTGACCGATTTATACAGTCAGGCCGTCCGCACCAGTTACCTGCTTTATCAAAGAACACGAGAGGATAAACACAAAATTGCCGCATTCAAATACGCCGAAAAATACAGAGCCGCATCCCTGCGCGAATCAATGAACGACAGCAAAGCGAAAAAAATCGCCGGTCTGCCCGACAGCGTATTAGCTAAGGAACGGGATATTAAAATCGAGTTGAGTTTTTATCAAAACGAAATCAATTCTGAAAAACTCAAAGGTCCCGAATGCGACAGCTCAAAGGTGGAGGGCCTGGAAAGAAAATACTATGACTATTACACCCGGTATATGACACTGCTGCAGGATATGGAACAAAAATATCCCAGCTATTACAACCTGAAATACACCACACAACAGGTGGATGTGGGAAGAATTTTACGCTCCCTTGACCGGAAAACCGCATTAATCGAATTTTTTATGGGGAAAAATGAGCTGTTCACTTTTGTCTTGACTCAGAAAAATTTGGAATTACACAGACTGCCTGTCGATACGGTTCTTATCAATTCATTGGAACAATACCATAAAATCGTCCAGAGAAAAAACCTGATGCAGAATACACTGAAAAAACAGTTTTTGGATTCCAGCACCGAGCTTTATGCTACACTTGTCAAGCCCATTGAAAAATATATCCGCGGTAAAGAACGGCTTTTAATCGTTCCCGACGGCCAGATCCATTACGTGCCGTTTGAAACACTGGTCCCAATACCCTATCACGCCGGCGAGCTGTTCGAACAGGATTATTTGATCCATCAATATATCATCTCTTATCAGTATTCCGCACAACTGTTCCTTGAAAATCACGACAAAAAACACCAAAAACTGGCATTTACCGGCTTTGCTCCGGTGTTTGACTTTTTACCTCCGCCCAAAAAACCGCCATATCACGACGGCATGTATCTCGACTCTCTCGAAATCGAAATCATTTACGAAAACCGGTTTGTGGAAAATCTCGGCTTTGGTCCACTGCCCGAATCCGAAAAAGAAGTGCGGGACATTATCGACCGGTTCTACGAATATGATATTCCGGCAAAAGGATACTTCAGATGGGATGCAACAGAAGAACGATTGAAGAATCTGTCCTCCTCCGGCATCCTCCACATTGCCACTCACGGATTGTTTGACGAACAGGATCCAGAGTTATCCGGTCTGCTGTTCAGCAGTCCCAAGGACAGTCTGGTGGGTGGGTTGGAGGTACTTTTTTCCGGTGAACTGTACAATTTGGAATTGCCCTACGACCTGGTGGTTTTGAGCAGTTGCGGCAGCGGTATCGGCAAGATCGTTCGTGGTGAGGGTGTATTGTCACTGACTCGGGCATTTTATTACGCCGGGGCGTCGAACCTGCTGTTTTCCATGTGGAAAATCGCTGACAAGCATGCACGGCTTTTGATGGAAAGGTTTTATCTCAATGTATTGGAGGGACAGGGATATGCCGAAGCACTGCGAAACGCAAAAGTCGCGCTGTTGAGAGATCGCGTTGCCGGTTTGCCCAACCATTGGGGTGCTTTCGTTTTGGTGGGGATGTAGTCTCTTAATTTTGTAAATGATAATTTATTGGTATCATATTTTGATGCAGACATGTGAGGAGCCTTTTGACCTCAAAATATCTGCAAATATAACCGGTTTCTCAGTCTTTATACGACGCAGATTACGTTTCCGCCATATTCCCATGCTGAATGATTAAAACAATATTAAGAAATTGTTAAAAATTGACAAAAAAAAGAATTAGTTTGACAAAAGGTCATTTTATATCTATATTTTAGTCAGATAGGATCAATTGGGGAAAAACATTTACCAATAAAATGGAGTCCGTTATGAGGTGGTATTTTATATGCATCGGATTGCTTTTTACGACACTATGTCTTGCAGAAAATTATTTAATTAACGGCGGACAAGACTCTCAAATAAATTACCAAATGGTACAAAAGGTCGAGCCTGCCGCAGGTACTCAAAAACTTGTTTTGAGTTATGTCATTCCCGAGGATTTTTCATCACCCACATACAATCAAAAGATCGCAGGCTTTAATCTCAATTTTTCCACACCGCCCTCTGATAAAGATGAAAAACGGGATAATAGAGGCAACAAAGTTATACGCGCGACATGGAAACAACCGACAAGTGCCATAACGGCCACAATTTCATTACGAGCAATAAATAATACAAAACTCACAACTTTAAACACCAGCGCGCCGTTTCCTCCCAAAAATATACCCGATGAGGTCCGGATTTATTTACAATCGACCAAGCAGGTTCCGGCCGATGACGGACAAATCAAAAATAAAGCTCAGCAGCTGGTGGCCGGTGCAAAGACGCAATTTGATGCGGTTCAAAAAATCCTGATTTGGATTGTGGATCACATGAATTACGTTTTGAATCCGCAAAGTTATGAAGCAATGTATTCGTTTCGTACGGGAAAAGGGAATTGCCAAAACTACTCACATCTGGCGGCTGCGCTGATGCGCTCCGTTGGAATACCGGTACGAATCGTCAACGGCATCACCACGAAACAACCCTACGATGTCAATACAGGCAGCGGAATTTTGACAATGAGAATGGCACAGGGCAGGCATTCATGGATTGAGGTATTTTTCCCGGACTTGGGATGGGTCCCATTCGATCCGCAGCAGATGCAGCTGTTTGTCAGCAACCGCTTTATCCGTGTTGAAGTAGGATTGGATAATGAAGAAACCGCGAATGACGGCCTCATCCGATGGACACAGTCCCGTGGCAGCAGTGGGCAGCCACGCTTTGAAGAGGTGATTGAGGCAAACTTTGCCGATGACAGAGTCAACTTGTCGGCACAAAAACAGAATTATGGACCGCAAAAGTTGCTGTTTTCACCGCCTGTGGATGCCACCTTTACCACAATTGCCGTCCAGCCGCCACCCAAACCCAAGCCGGTTTCAGATCAAAAGTTAAAAACCCTGCAGTACCGTCAGCCGTTCATTTTCGGTAATCTTGAATTTCCGGAAAACGTAGATTTCGCTAATACCCGCGGACCGGCCACCCAAACCGAGGGCGGGGAATTGGAGATGCGCAAGAACTTTATGGTTGAAACGGCAGAATATGTGACAACACGCGGAAACCAGTATGCCCAGACATTTATCCTGCAAAAACCGATACTCCTGACCAAAGCAGGCCTGGCGTTGCACAAATTCGGCGGTGACGGGCAATTGTGGATGGAGCTCTTTAAAGACGACGGCCGAGGGCAACCCGGCGAATATATCACCACCAGTGATTTTTTACCTCTGGACGCACTTAAATTTTCACCCGGATATACCTGGGTGGATTTTGAATTTCCGGGGAAAACAACACTTTCTCCCGGACGGTACTGGATCGCTCTCGGTTTTACCGGGAGTCCCATTGTCAACTGGTTTTTCACTTACAGCAAATCTGTTGGGCCGCCGGACGGGACACGGTATAAAACCATGTTCGACGAAACCTGGAGCCGCAGCCTGGCTTTTGAATTTAATTATCGAATTCAGGGCTTGGCCGCACAATAGAACTATAGGAAAAAAATATTGGCTACTGTGATAAAATATAATGTTTCCAATAATAGAGTCGCTTCAAAAATACTAAAAGAAATTCAGCCTGTATCGACTCTCATACCGGAAAGTAGAAAATCCTGCAGAATATCCTATTATGACACATTTGATTGGAGGCTTTTCGAGCACGGATACTATCTCATGTACAAAATGAGAACCCTTCAATTACGCCAGTTTAAGGATGAAAAAATAATAGCTGAAGCCGAATATAAAGCCGATACACAAAACCCGTTCTGGCAAAATATCCCGCCGGGTAAACTGGCAAAAGTTCTTAAAAGACTAATTACCATAAGAGCGTTGATCAAACTGGTCGAAATTCAAACCGCCAGCAAATATTACCGAATTTTAAACAACGATAAAAAGACAATCGCTCGATTGGATTCGTCGGTTTACAAAAACATAAAGGATAAAACAGATATCGCCCATTTGTTTATTCTGGATATATTACGCGGTTATAAAAATGAGGCACGTAAAGTAATTAGTATAATAGAAAAACAAAACGTGAAGCCTCACAACCGGCATATTTTAATTCAGGTACTCGATTCTATTGGTAAAACACCAGCATTGTATATATCCAAACAGAGTATAATCCTGCAACCACATTTACCGGCTACCTCGGCAATCGGCAAAATCCTTGAGCAACTGTTCGACATCATGGCCATTAATTGTGAAGGCATTATTGCCGATATCGACACAGAATTCCTGCATGATTTCCGGGTTGCCATACGCCGTGGGCGGTCTATTGTAGGACAGATGAAAAACGTTTTACCTCCCCAAATAACACAAAAATTAAAATCAGACCTGACGTTTTTTGGAAAAGCAACCAACCGACTTCGGGATATGGATGTATATCTGTTAAAAAAAGACCAATATTTCAGCCGTTTGCCGAAGGACTTGTGGGATGGATTGTTACCATTTTTTGATTATGTATCATGCGAAAGGCAAAAAGAAAAGAAAAAAATTGACAAAGTGCTAACTGACCGGGAAACTCTGGATAAAATCACCTACTGGAAAAAGGTTTTTACTCATCCTGTGGAATCCAATACCAGGCAAGCAGTCAATCGGCCAATACTGGCCATAGCACAAAAAAAAATTCTTAAAAAATACAATCAGGTTATACAATTAGGTGACCAGATAGACAAACAAACACCTGATACCAAATTACACAATTTAAGGATTGTATGTAAAAAATTACGCTATCTGCTGGAATTTTTCCAATCTCTGTTCCCGGCACAAAAAATCAATCGCTTCATCAAGCAGGTAAAATTTTTGCAGGATAATCTGGGTGATTTTAATGACTTGCACGTACAACAATTAAAATTGAGGGAATACCTGGATAACATTTCCGAAAATCACGAACAATATATTCGTATTTCAGCTGCAATCGGGGGGTTAATAACCCACTTACATCAAGAACAACTTAAAGCCCGCAATAACTTTGGGCAAACCTGGCGTCTTTTTAAAAAAACGGATTTTCGGGCATTATTTAAAAAATAATTATTCTGGAAGGAATTCTTTTTGAAAACCATTGCACTCTATAGCATCAAGGGGGGGGTCGGCAAAACAGCGACTGCCGTCAATTTGGCCTATCTTGCCGCCCTGAGCGGTGCACCGACGCTGTTATGCGACCTGGATCCCCAAGGATCCGCCACATTCTATTACCGGATGCGGCCGGCAAAAAAGTTGACATCCGGAAAACTTTTAAGAGGTGGCAAACAAATCGAAAAAAACATTAAAGAAAGCGATTATAAAAATCTCGACGTGCTTCCCGCCAATATTTCATATCGAAAAATGGACCTGTTTTTACATTCGATGAAAAAATCTAAAACGAGGCTGGGTAAAATTATCAAACCGTTCCGCAAGGAATATGACTATATTATTCTCGACTGTCCCCCCAATATCACCCTGGTGTCGGAGAACATTTTTCATGCAGCCGATTTACTTTTAGTACCGGTCATCCCGACCACTTTATCTCAGTTGACATTTCACAAACTGGTCAAATTCTTTAAAAAAAATAATCTAAAACCGGATATAATACACCCGTTTTTTTCTATGGTGGAGTCACGCAAAAAGCTGCATAGAAATGTAATGGCGAGTATTGAGAAATACAACATTCCATTTCTATCTACCTTTATTCCCTATTTGGCGGATGTTGAAACAATGGGAATACACAGGAAACCGCTTATACTTCTGAAACCCAAATCACCTGCTTCTGCCGCATTCACCAATTTATGGCGTGAGGTTAAGGAACTTGTTGATGAGGGAAAAGTGTAATGAAAAAACTTTTGATCATCTGTTTATCAAGTATTTCATTCTCTTGCAACAAAAATCCGACGGTTATAGACATCCAAAAAACACCTATTGAATCCACCCGTTCGGTTGCAAGTACACCTCAATTTTGGTACAGGATAAAAAATATCTATCCCCACGATCGCTCGGCGTTTACGCAGGGACTTGTGTTTGCTAATGGAACACTATATGAAGGTACGGGCCGTTGGGGATATTCTTCACTACGTCGTGTTGATCTACCAACGGGTGCTGTCCTGCAACAATATAACCTGAACAGCCAATATTTTGGTGAAGGTATCACTGTCCATGGTGACAGTATCGTACAATTAACATATCGGGCGGGAATAGGATTTATATACGAACGGTATTCTTTTATACAAATAGGCCAATTCAGCTATCCTACCGAGGGTTGGGGTATAACCCAAGATGGCTCACGCTTTATCATGAGTGACGGATCGTCAACTCTGTATTTTCGCGATTTTCAGACCTTTGACGTTATAGGACATATTACTGTTTATGACGACCATGGACCGGTCTCTCGCTTGAACGAACTGGAATATATAAACGGACAGGTTTATGCCAATGTCTGGTTGACGGACGATATTGTCTCAATCAATCCACTCACAGGACAAGTGACTGCACGTATTGATTTTTCCGGGCTTTTAACACCGGAGGATCAAAATCCTCCGGTTGATGTATTAAACGGAATCGCCTATGATTGGGAACTCGATCGTATATATATAACCGGTAAATATTGGCCAAAATTGTTTTTCATAGAATTGTTAACAAACGTAGAGTATCAATTTCCACAACCCGGCATGTATTTGGTATCATTGCCTGTTCAGTGCGATGATATGAACGCCTATAACTTGTTTCCTCTTTTAAACGAAAATGGCGTTTTCGAATGGGATGCGGTCGATCAAAAGTATATAAATGTCGCAGAGTTGACAGTCGGTGAAGCATATTGGTTCAGCATAAAGTCCCCGGGATCAGTCACTATTACAGGGGTTCCGGTCGATATCATCAAAACAGATTTATCCTCAGGATGGAACTTGGTAGGAATTCCGTATTTAAATGACTTTGACTCAGAAACAGATCCACCAAACGCCATCGTTTCCGGGTTTATCGGTTATGATCCTTTTACCGGAGTATATTTATATGCTCAACAACCGCAGATAACAAAAGGATATTGGGTCGCTGCAAAACAAAACTGCACACTCACCATAAAATTTCCGACAGAGCCGCTCGGCAGGATAGTCAAATCCTTGACAAATCAATCGTTTTCACATCCGCCTCTGTCGCCCGGGAACCAAAACACTCCGTTCTGAATTTTAAATCTTCTTTAATGTATTATTTAACAAAAAGAGCAGCCAATTCGTTACCTCTATTCACCTTAAATTATTAGTGTTGAAATTTATCATAAAAATAGTCATATTTAACAAGTACTTTAATTGACGAGATTACTGAATTGAAAAGTCCAAATTTCAAAATCATTCTGTGGATAATCTTGTTTCTGTTGCACTCCGGGCATTCACCCATCTCCGCACAACAGATGGATGTACCGGCACGAATTCAGGCTGCAATGTATGCGAAAATTTTCAAATATGTACCACAACTCCGCGATCTGAAAACGATCCGATTGCTTGTTGTTACTCCGACGATATCAAACATGGATACAAAAGACTTTATCAAGGCATTTGAACAGACCGATATAAAAATCCTGACATGTACTCCGACTCAATTCGAAAAAGAAATTCAAAACAGTGATGTCATATATTTCATGCCGAAAACTGAGTCATATACTGATCTGTGCAAAAAATATAAAAAATTGTCAATAACGGGAATTAAAAAATATACACAGGAAGGCAGGATATCACTTGCTTTAAGTTTGGTGAGTGACAAGCCACGATTGTTCGTAAATATCGAATCACTGAAATCCGAAAATTTTTCAATATCGGCAGATATTTTAAGGTTAGCCCAATTGTATTAGGCTCGAAAAAAACGGAGGCTTTGATGTACAAATATCTTATCATCACTTTTTTTGTCTTGATTGCATTTCAATCCATTCACGGACAGAGTGATGATGTATACCAGGATATGTCATTAGAGGAATTGTTTGATGTGGAGGTCGTTGTTTCTGCATCGAAAAAACCTGAAGATTTATTTGAAGCCCCGCTCTCCGTGACCATCATTAAAAGACAAGACATTATTAATGCCGGCGCAACTTCGTTACCTGAGGCATTACGGTTGGCACCCGGATTAATTATACGCGAACAGACACCGGGTAATTACGACATCCATATCCGTGGTTTTGATGAGGCAACCCAAAGCTTCATCCTCCCGACGCCGACCAATTCTATTATGCTGGTTATGATCGACAATCGAGTTGTATATAACTATTTTGCCGGAGGAACATTTTGGGAAACGCTACCCATCGATATCAGTGATATCGAAAGGATTGAAGTGGTACGAGGACCGGCTTCCGCACTTTACGGTCCCAATGCCGCTGCCGGTGTGATCAATTTTATTACAAACAAACCTGAAAAAAACGGAACGAACATTCATACAAACACCTATTTCGGCAGTAACAATACAAAAACAACCAACGGTTATTTAGGATATAAATGGAACGATAGAGCGGTTTTTGGATTATCAGGGAATTATAGTTATATGCATCGATTCGACCGGGATTATTTTGCATGGAAAGACCAAAAATATTTGCCTTTGCAGGACATGTCGACGTTATTCTACTATGGTGAAAATCCTGAAACCGGTCAGCCGCACAAATTATATGAAACTGATGATACCCCACATTTTAACGTGAACCGGGCTCTGGATAAATATGGATTGAACTTTTATTTTGATTACAATCTGGCGTTTGATACAAAAACAGAGTTGGCCGCCGGATATCAACTAGCAAAAAATCAAAAAGTGTATTACAACAATTTTAGCACACCTCTATCAGACTACCGCTCTCAAAGCCGATATTTGGATTTCAAAGTCAGGCACAAAAATTTATACGGACAGATATCCGCAATAGACGGTGTTCATGATAACAACTTTTTTTGGAATTCCTATTTATTCCAAACATTTGACGGGATCCTCGAATACAATCTGCAGTTTAAAGGATTGAACATTCGCCCGGGTTTAAGCCATCGACGTGCACTGTATAGCGGTCACCTGATCAGCGATGAAATAATGACCCCCCTCAATAATCTCAAAGACCTTGCCAAACGGAGATTGTGTACATCGGCTTTTTCGGTTTTGGCCGACTATCATCCGACAACAAAAATACGATTAATTTCCGGATTTCGAGCAGACAAGTACAATATATATAATAAATTGTCTCTTACTTACGAAACAGCCCTCACGTACCGTTTTAACAAAACCAATTTAGGTCGAATCGTCTTTTCAAAGGCAAATCGAGCACCTTTTATGTTGGATTCCTATATCGGCAAACAGGTCGGCGTACTCGTATGGGTGGATATCGGTGAAGGATTTCCCGGACTATTGCGTTTTCTTCCCAATAGAGATGTGAATTATCTGTCAAATTACACGTTCGAAACCGGGTGGCGTTATAAACCGACTTTTAAAATAGAGCTGGATGTAGAACTCTTCAGTTCTCTATTGGACGATTTGATCGAGATGAGGACGACAGGTGTCGGGATCGATTCGACAACGTATCCGGGTACCGTTTTCGTCGACTATAAGACGTTTCGAAATTCAGAATCTCAACAAGCATGGCAAAACGGTCTTTGTTTTTCTCTTGGTTACAAGCTAAATCAAAAATTAAAAACGCGTCTTTACGGCATGATTCAACACACGGAAAAAATGATCGACAGGTCGGTTATCGAGGAGGAGATTAAAGTCAGTTATTCAGCTCTGGGGCAACAACCTACAAGGGCAGAACTGGACAGTCTTGTCGATGCCTGGTCGGATACGAGTACACCAACGCCAAAATTTTTTGGCGGTTTCGTAATCCAGTATAATCCGAAGCAATATATGCATTTCAACATAAACGCTTATTTCATGAGCAGCCAAACCTATCGTGGGGTCAACGTGGTTGATAATTATTCCCAAAAAATCCCAGGATACCTGCTCTTAAATGCAAAAACGACTTTTGACCTGACAAAAGCGGTCAGTATACACGGCTCTGTGCGCAATATACTTGGTAAACACCGTGAGTATGGTTTTTCTGATAAATTGGATAGACTGTATCTTTTGGGATTTACCCTTAATCCATCTTGATCTTGGACCGGAGTATAGATGACATTTTTTGAAAATTTATCGATAAAAAACAAATTAATCCTGATTATTTTAAGTGTGACCCTGGCTGCGACAATAATCGGTTTTACAATTATCACCATTTCAGACATAAAAAATTTTAAAAAAGACATGGTCATTAACACGACCATTAACGCCAGACTCCTGGGTGAATATTGCGCCGTCCCGCTGGATGTTGGATGGGATCAATTAGCGTACGAAGTTCTGACAAAGCTTGAAGCCATTGAAATCGTGACAAGTGGTATTGTTTTTGACTCGTCTGGTCAAGTTTTCGCCGCATATAGTAAAAAGGAACAAACCAGCCTGATTGCTCAAACACCCGTTGAGCACGAGAAACATGAATTCCGGGGACGATTTTTACACGTTTATCAACCCATTATACATGAAGGTAGACAGGTCGGTACCATTTATATTCAAGCATCTACTCATTTTCTGAATAAAAAAATTCATCAATATTTTTTCACGATGTTTATCATTTTTTGCTGTACAATAGGATTTGCAGCTGCGCTGGCGTATAAATTTCAAAGCCTATTTTCAATACCGATTTTAACACTCGCTGAGGTAACCAAAAAAATTACCCAAAAAGACGATTACTCTCACCGTGTCGGCGAAACACGAAATGACGAGATTGGAATTCTTTACAGTGGTTTTAACGAAATGCTGGCAAAAATAGAGACGCGGCAGGATGAAAGAGATAAAGCCAATTCCAAATTAAAGCTGCGCACCAAAGAACTTTCAAAAGCGTTAGAAAACCTAAAGGCCACACAAAACCAATTAATACAATCAGAAAAAATGGCGGCGCTCGGACAGTTAATTGCGGGAGTAGCCCACGAGATCAATACACCTCTGGGAGCTATTCGATCTTCAGTTGGGAATATATCTAAAGCAATGGGCCAAGTTTTGGAAAAGTTGCCCCGATTTTTTGATTCAATTAATACCTCGGAAAAGAAAAAATTCTTTCATTTACTCGAACGGGCATCGGAAAAGTCCAACACATTATCATCTCGTGAGGAACGGAAATATAAAAGAGATTTGACACATACACTGCATAAAAATAAAATACTGAATTCTGAATCAATTGCAGATACTCTGGTCGATATGGGAATTTATGACAATATTGAATCATTCATTGATATCTTTTCCACGCCGAACGGACAGGTTATACTTAAAACGGCATATGTGCTTTCCGGATTGCAACGAAGCGCATTAAACATACAAACAGCTGTCGATAGAGCTTCAAAAGTCGTATTCGCTTTAAAAACTTATTCCCGTTTTGATCAAACCGGTAAAATGACACAAGCGGATATAATTGAAGGCATCGAAACAGTTCTAACGCTTTACCATAATCAGCTAAAGCATGGCGTTGAAGTCATTCGTAACTTTGAAAACATTCCACCCGTTTTTTGCTATCCGGACGAATTGAATCAGGTTTGGACCAATATCCTTCACAATGCACTACAGGCAATGGAGAACAAGGGTAAAATAACAATTTCCGTAAAACGGACCAATGCCCATGTTATGGTGGCAATTTCAGATACGGGCAAAGGTATTCCCCAAAATATAATAAACAAGATTTTCGAACCGTTTTTTACAACAAAAGCACGGGGTGAGGGCAGTGGTTTAGGGCTGGATATCGTTAAAAAAATTATCGATAAACACAATGGAAAGATTACAGTTCAAAGTGCGGTCGGTAAAGGATCGACATTTACTGCATTTTTACCCTTGAATGCAACAAAAAGGTCGTAACATCGCGACGGAGAAAAGGATGTTTCAAAAAGTCATAATATTGGTTGATGATGAAAAGATTATTTTAGATAGCCTAAAAACACAACTTAAGAATAATTTCGGCAATCAATTTATTTATGAAGTTGCAGAAAATGCCGACGATGCCACAGAAGTTATTGAGGAAATGGTTAAAGACGGCTATGATATCATAATTATAGTATCCGACTGGTTGATGCCTGGTATAAATGGAGATGAATTTCTTATCAGGATTCATCAAAAGTATCCTCAAATTGTCAAAATCATGCTTACGGGACAGGCCGATGACACCGCTGTTCAAAGGGCGAAAAACCTTGCTCATCTTCATTGTTGTATTTTCAAGCCCTGGACTGAAAAGGAACTTGTCGATACAATAAAATCCTGTCTGGGGGACATGTGAAAAAGCTGGTTGTCATCTGTGTCGACGATGAAAAAATTGTTCTGGACAGCCTGAAGGATGAGTTAAAGGATTCTCTTGGAGATGATTATATTTATGAAACGGCGGAGGGTGGAATTGACGCACTGGATGTGATGGATGAGTTGACTCAAACCGGTTTTGAAATTGCCGTTTTCATTTCAGATTATATTATGCCGCATATGAAAGGCGACGAATTGCTTAAGAGAGTGCACGGTATTTCGCCGGATACAATCAAAATCATGTTAACCGGACAAGCGACGATAGAGGCTGTCGGCAATGCGGTCAACTATGCCAAACTATATAGATTTATTACAAAGCCGTGGGATCACAGAGATTTGATTTTGACGGTAAGCGAAGGGCTTCGAAGTTATATTCAATCCAAACGGCTTGAGCTACAGCATCAAGAGCTCGTCGAGATGAACAACACCCTGGAACAAAAAGTAAAAGAAAGGACAAAAGAACTCTCGAACGCCCTGGAAAAGTTGAAATCAATCCAAATGCAATTGATCCAAACCAGTAAAATGGCAGCAATCGGCCATTTGGCTGCAGGTGTCGCTCACGAGATCAATAATCCTATCAGCGCCGTACAAAGTGCGGCTGATCTTTCAAATCGTCTGTTGGAAAAAATGGAGTATTTTACTCATGCACAAGATTTGAATAATACAATATCTCTGATACAAAAAAATAATTATACCATCCTCAAGGGTGCAGATCGAATCACACAATTGGTTGAACACCTCAATGCATTTACAGCATTGGATCAATCGAATTACAAGATGACTGATATCCATACTGGAATTGAAAGTGCGCTGACATTATTACAATATAAAGTAGAGGGAACTGTAAAAATCGTTAAAAAATTCGACAAAGTTCCGGCCATTGGCTGTTATCCCGGTCAGTTAAATCAAGCATTTATGGCGATTCTGCGGTTTCTATTAAAAAATCTAAAAGACGGCGGGACAATTTTGATAGAATCAAAGTTAGAAAAGCAATCAATCGTACTCTTATTTATCAACGATGGCTGGGAAATCCCGGCAGAAAGACTTGAGAGAATATTTGATTTCGGTTTTGACAATTATGATTCTCGCATTCGGTTTGAATTTGACCTGTTCAACGTTTACAATATAATTCAACAACATAAAGGTACCATAAAAGTATCAAAGCAGCCGCAAAAAACGGTATTTAGATTAACTCTTCCAATCAAAGGCATAAAGGAGAAGGAATGATCATTACTATCAACAAGGAAAAGATACCCGATAATATTTATGAACAGGAACTTGACCGTGCTCGTGCGAATAATCCCGGTATCGCTGAAAACGAAATAAAGGAACTCGCCGTGCAAAATATTGTGGACTGGACAATCATTCGACAGGAAGCCAATAAGAAAATAAGAAACGTATCTGTTGTCGATATTGAAAAAGCATTTACAGACCTGGTTAAATCTCATGGCGGTGTCGAGCAATTCCATACAAAGTTCAATCTGTCATCCAAGGATAATATTCGTGTCAAAAAAGATTTGGAGCGGAATATCAAGACACAGCGCTTTTTGAATGAACTGGTTAAAGATGTACCAAATCCGACAGCTCAAGAAATCCAGGAATATTATGAAAAGAACAAAGAAAAATTCGTCAAGCCGGCACAAATTCATGCTGCTCATATCGTGAAACAGATAAATCCGGCTAATCCGGGAAAAACGTTTAATGAACTCTTGGAATTACGGCAAAAGTTGTTAAATGGGGAGTCATTCGCGAACGTAGCCAATAAACATTCATCCTGCCAGGATGAGGGTGGAGATCTGGGCTTTTTTTCGCGCGGAAAGATGGTGGAGGAATTTGAAACTGTGGTGTTTTCAATGAATGTGGGTGAAATATCTCCTATTTTTCAAACCCAGTTCGGTTATCATATTGCAATGGTATACGAAAAAAAAGGACCGGAATATAAGACCCTGGGGGAAGCAAAAGCAGAGATCGAGGAAAACTTGAAAACAGAATGGGGAGACGACCTTATCGGACAATGGGTTGATTCACAGAAAAAGAAGGCGGAGATAACGGTTAAAGAGTCTTAATCGCTTTTCTTCTTAAATAATTCATCCAGCTTAGAACGGGCATTGTCAGCACGTGAAGTATCGGGTTTGCCGGGCTTGTGTCTGGGTTCGAAATATTCACAAAAATTTTGTGCATCTTTGATGGTGGTCTTATATGCAAGGGGTTCCCGGCACTGTTTATGGGCGTTTGGATCATAAAATTCACAATTTAAACAACAGTGCAAATAGCTATCACAGTTTTCACATGTATCTTGTCTAAAGACTTTTCTTTCAAAACTCATCACATGACCGCATTTGTGACACATAACTTCCATAGGTTCACCTCAAAAGATAAGATTTTTATTTTTTTTAAAATAACACCTCTGTATAAAAAAGGCAAGCAAAATATCTCGATAGATCCAAAATAAAAAAAAGCCCGTGGTTCTATGAACGCACGGGCCGTGGTAGGTGGTTCAGGCTGCCTGCCGCCTACCGAGAAGGACATGATGCCACGAAGGAGAGAGCCATGTTATTTATTATTCATAACATCATATCACATCTGTTCGAAAATTACGCTAGTCAATTTTTAGCATTTTTTTTGTAAAAATTTGACCGGATTTGGATATCACATCTACAAAGTATACACCACTGGGGACCAGAACGCCTTTATCGTCGCGGCCGTCCCAAATAAATTGATTATAACCGGCTTTTATCAGATAATTCTCTATGTTTCGTATTACCACTCCGATCACATTATATATAAAAATGTTTAAATACGCATCAGTATGATGATGATTCACGATTTCTATTTGGGTAACAGAATTAAAGGGATTTGGATAGGTTCCGTTCAAGCTAAAATCCTCGGTTTTATCATTCAGATTTATCTTTTTTTTTACATTAATGGAAATAGGACCGTAATTATGATATAAACCATCTGTATCCAGTTGCTTCAGTTTATATTCTATTTCACCGTTATCTATCTGTCGGTCAATATATTCATACGTATTTAAATGACTCGACGTTCCGGCCCCCGGCAAAAGGGGACTTTGACAATGAAAAGAGTCCTGCTGAGCAGTTTTTGACAAAACATAAAATCCAAGGTTATTCACTTCACTCTGAGTTATCCATTTCAAATAAACAGCATTACTTCTCTGTTGAGCTGTAAAAGAATATAACTGAACGGGTAAAGAAGCATCGCTGGATTGAGCAAAATAGAACTGGTCAAATTCCGCACTACTTCTGGCACTTGCACTGCTTGAATGGACAGCCGAAAAACCAATATATCCGTTAGTCAAATCAGTATAGGTATTATCCACAGTACTACCCTGATTGATCGGTGTATTGTCCGCATTTGGCACATCGGAGGCAACCGCACCGGTCCCATTTACGACTGGCAATGGTGATGTAAACAGGGTCCATTCTGCAATATTGGTCCGTGTCACACGAACAAGAAAACCGTAGTCGGTCAGACCATTTGGTATTGCACCTGAAGAAGTAATAATGTTTGTTGCAGTACCATGATCAACACGTTGCAAAACAATTTCGTCATCACCACTGTTATCTCCAAATTTAATACAGTAACCATCGATCGTACCTGAGAACAGGTTGGACTCGCTTGCCCACAACCATACGATGGAATTGTTTGAAATTGTGGCAGCCTGATCGCGCCGGCCGATCCAGAAACCCCATGTTTGCTCCGTTCCCCAGGAAAACGGATTAACAGTGCTGAGATATACGGTACCACTGCCGCTTTCGACATTCAGTCGTAACGTATTTGATCCGGTTACACCCCGCGCGCAATCACTATCTGTCACGATGATCCACGAATCTGTCGCTCCGCTCCATGCCGGATGAGAGACAAACTCACCATCGTTAAAACTGTCGATAACCTGGGCGAATGTCGTGCTTTGGATCAACAGCGCGATCAGAAAAAAGAGAATAGTTTTGAAACGATTCATTTATTACTCCGTGTTCCGATTTATACATTATTTCATCTTCTATATAGATATGACATGAAAAGGGTAAAACGTTACAAAAAAAATAAAAAAAAATTAAAATTTTAAAAAAAATTAAAAAAGAAAACAGCCTAACCCATTTAAAATAAAATAATTATAAAAAATTTTTAAATTGAAAGTAAGGTGGGATAGTCCGGAGTATATCTTTTAAAAAACGGGGAAATAATTGAAAAAGTGCGAAGAAAAAGGACGGTCAAAAGTATCTCTTGAGTTAAATATAATTGAATCGGGGTAAGCTTAATACAGGATTTCGGATTATTATTGCTCCCACAGATCAGGATTTTTGTTTTCTTGTATAAATGTTGAATTGGAAAAAAAAGCTGATTCCCATTACGACACTGAGGGAAACAAGAGTAAATACCATATTCATACTTGGCTTTCGATCGCCGGGATCACCGTACAGAACAAATGAAGCCCAGTAAAAAGGATGCTGATAATAAATTCCCTGTGAGGAGGGCTTTAAGGAAAGCATATTATGTTTGGCGTTTTCAAGTGCATCGGCTTTGGACATTTTTTTGTTGAGATAAAAATCATAAAACTCGGGCATGAGCTGGGAGGTGAATTTATCATCCACTTTCCAAAGTGTCATAAGTACGGATTTTGAACCGGCGGCAAGAAATTGCCGGGGTAATCCGAGAACGCCTTCACCCTCCATGAGCTTTCCCCGTCCGGTTTCGCAGGCACTCAGGGTTACCAGATCGCAGGAAAGGTCGAGATCGGATATTTCGTATCCCATAAGTAATCCGTCATCGGTAGAATCCGCCCCCAATGAAAAGGCCAAACCGGAAAATGCATCGAACGTCGAATCAACAAATGCGTGGGTAGCCAGGTGAATGATTTCATAACGGTCGGCTTCTTCCTTGAACCTTGTCTCGAGTGCTTGCTCCCGTTTTATAATTTTCGTATGCGGATAATACTGTTTGATACGCTCCGCTTCGAGTTCCGCAAAAGGAAGCGGATCGAACCGCCAGCCGCTAAACTGCCGCAATGACAGCAAAGGATGTATATCCATCCTCGGCATGTAAAACGGATTGGCATAAACCAAAAGATTCGGTTTATTGGACATATTGTATCTTTTTTGCGGCGGATTGGTCAATGTCGGATTGTAGACAAAAGAGTACTGATGGACCAGAAAATTTTCAACATATGTTGGTTTATCCGATGGTGAATAATGTGTTTTTGCCGGTTTCTGCGTCAATAAAAGCTCAAACGGCAGGTTGATGATGGCGTTATCAGGCAGGATAAGCAGTTGATTGGGCAATCGAATACTGTTTTGAATGGGTTCAAAAAGCCAGGTATACAGTTTATAGGCAATATCCGCTTTGAAAGGAATATCCTGAATAAAGTCCTGTTGCACGTTATGAAAGGGGGTCATCATTCGATCGATCGTCGCCGATAAGGTGTCCAGTTCGACATCAAGTTTTACAACCTTGCATGAATCCCCTGTAACGGCAAAAACAAAGGACATATCCTCTGAAAAATGATAGATCAGCATACCCCGACCGTTTTTCTCAAGCTGTTTTTCGATTTCTTTGAGTGTCGGGATATGGGATTTAACGAGGTTAAGCTCTGATTGCAGGCTTTCAAAACTTTTGATCCGCTGGGTGATCAGGGTATATTTCGCGGCCTCCAGTTCACTGGCCTGGCGTTCCCAATCGATTTCTGCTGTATAGCTGTTTTTTCTGATTTGATATTGTTTTTTACGCAACGCCAGGTCGGCTTTGAGGAAATTTTCGTCGGTAAAGGGCGCGTTTTTATTGTTCTGTCCGGTTGTAAAAATCCTGTCCTTTAACTCCCGGTCGCGGCTCATCTGGGTGTAGTA
>JAFGEC010000282.1 GCA_016931775.1 Candidatus Zhuqueibacterota bacterium
GATGAAGGTACGCTGGAAGGTAAAGTCGGGCGCAAAAGGGGTTCCAGCCGTGTACAGGCGGTCTGTGATTGGTTTGGGCCGACTGATTTTCTGCAAATGGATACTTTTGCCCTGGCCGGGAATCCTTTGGCCCATAACGATCCGGATTCGCCCGAATCACAATTGATCGGCGGCCCTATTCAGGAGAATCCCGAAAAAGTAAAAATTGCGAGTCCTCTTTCGTATGTGAGTGCGGATGATCCTCCTTTTCTCATCATGCACGGGACTCTGGATCCTCTTGTGCCCGTTCATCAAAGCGAATTATTGCAATCGGCATTACAGGCAGCCGGTGTTAAAAGTACTCTGGTAAAACTGGAAGGTGCAGGTCACGGCGGGCCTGCCTTTCAATCAAAAGAAGTACAGCAGAAAATTTTAAAATTTTTCACCAATACTTTAAAAAAATAGTCCGGAACAGGTATGATAAATTTCCCAAAAAACTTTATATGGGGCACCGCAACGGCGGCATATCAGATAGAGGGTGCATGGGACAGTGACGGTAAGGGAGAGTCCATCTGGGACCGGTTTTGCAGGCAAGCGGGAGCCATTGAAAGGAATGAAACCGGACAAGTCGCATGTGATTTCTACTCAAGATTTCCTGACGATATCCAATTGATGAAATCGCTGGGGATTCCGCATTACCGCTTTTCCGTATCATGGCCTCGAATTTTTCCTGCGGGCACCGGGGAACCCGATATTAAAGGACTTGATTTCTATGACCGTATGGTCGATACTTTGATGGCGGCGGGAATAACACCCTGGCTAACCCTGTACCATTGGGACCTTCCTGCAGTTCTGGAGGACAGAGGCGGGTGGCCGAACCGGGAGATAGGATTTTGGTTCCGGGATTATGCTTATACCATGGCCAAAAAACTGGGTGACCGGGTGAAGCACTGGATGACGATCAACGAACCATGGGTCATCAGCACACACGGTTACTGGAGCGGAGAGCACGCACCGGGTGTTCGTTGCCGAAAGAAGGCGTTTTTAGCCGCTTACCACCTTATGCTGGCGCATGGGCTGGCATTTGACGCCATCAAAAGTGTGGTGCCAACGGCGAAGGCTGGCATCACCAATGCCAGCCAGTACTATTTTTGCCTCAATCGCCATCCGGCTTTTGAAGAATGGCGAAGATATGCCGACGCCGAGAACAACGGCATCTTTTTGGAACCCGTCCTGAAAGGGACGTATCCGGAAATTGTCCTTCGGCATTTGGGCGCCGATGCGCCGGATGTTCGGGAAGATGATTTGCAACAAATGTGCCGCCATGACTTTATGGGTGTGCAGTATTATTTTGATAATATCGTTGAAATGAGCGATAACGGCAAGGCTCTGGTCAATCATCATCGATACCCGTTTTTTCATTACACGGAAATGGGGTGGCCCGTCACACCCTCCGGATTGTGTGAGTATCTTGTAACGTTTTCTCGGGAGTATAGCCCCAGGGAAATTGTGGTGACGGAAAACGGATCGGCATGGGCGGATTTTTTGGCTCCTAACGGTAAAATTTATGATGTGGAGCGCCAGGATTATCTCATAAAGCACGTTCAGCAGGTTTTCGAAGCGGTAAAAAAAGGGGCGCCGGTGAGTGGTTATTTTGCCTGGTCGTTTATGGATAACTTTGAGTGGACCAGAGGATACCGGCCGCGTTTTGGACTGGTTTACGTAGACTATCCCTCACAAAAGCGCTATGTAAAGGAAAGCGGGCACCTGTACGCAAAAATGATCAGGCATAACGGCGTGGATCCGGCCTGGATCGACCGCTCACAAAGTGAGAGAAAAAGTTAAGGATGGCCTACTCTTTCTGCATTTTTCGGCCGTAATCCAGTTTATTATCCGTGGTTATCAGGGGAAAACCCGGTACAATAGCCGGGTAAGGAACATTGGGTTGATGCACCATCATATCGATTCGGGTGATGTTAATTTCTTCGAAAGTGTCGGTATCGATTTCGATCATGTGTTGATATTTGTACTGCAGACTATCGGTGTAGGCGTTTAAATAAGAATTGATGGTTTTTAAATAATCACGTTCAAAATCTTGCCAGAGATTTTTTTTCTCCAATATTTGATGTTTTTTCATAATCGCCAGCATGGCGTCCCGCCACATGCTCACATTCCTTTTCACCAGAACGGAGTTTTCCAAACCCATTTCATATGCGTTTTGGCTAAGATACAGATCCATGACCAGATCGACAACCGCAAGTTTAAATTGTTCCGGGAATTCTGACTGACTCATGGCCGGTTTACGGAAAACCAAGGGGTGGGAAGCATATAATTTTTTAAAATCGCGAACGGTATAGGTCCGGCCGTCCACCATATAAAACGGTTCATCGAGTATGTTTTTGACATTGTCGAAAAAAAGTTGCGGAACGGTTGTTTTTTGATCTTCCCATAACTGTTGCTTTAACTCCTGTTGCTGAACCCGGGGCGATTTGAAATATAATTGATAAAACAGTTCCGAAAGCGGGTAAAATGCCTTTTCGTTAAATTCGATATTTTTACCCCGCATGACCTGCGTCTTGTATGCCTGCCAGATGATTAATGCTTTCTGATTGTGCACATATTCCGACGCATCCGCCCAACGCTGACGGATTTGACCGTCCGTCACAGCCGGTCTGTCAACCCAGCCGTCGATCCTGATAAAAAGGTAATTATTGGCTTCCGGGTTAAGCGGACCGATCACATCTCCTTTGCTGACCGGTTGAGTAAACAGGGCATGAAAAATATCAGGGTGTGTTTCGGGTTTTAATTTAATTTTTCGTTTTGGAATATCGGTTATTCCCTGATACCGGAAAAAATCCTCGAATTGTATTTCATTTTTCCGGATATCATTTCCGAACCGTTCCGCCGTTTCTGCATCGGGAAAAGAGATAAAGGAGATGTCATATTCCCTGCCGGCCATGCGAAATACCGGTTTAATTTCCTGAGAGTCGACTTTAATTTTTTGGAATGCCTGTGTATGGAATAATACCTGGCGCATGGCCTGTTCGCGCCGGCCTTTTATATAGTCCTGAAAAGCTTCATTATGAATCATAATAGTGTCGGCTTCCAGGGCGTACAGTTTTTCGGCGATCAGTGAATTGAGAACGATTTTTTTATCAATGTACGAGTTTCCACGGCAATAAACCGGACGGATCGTATATTCTGCACGTCGAATAAATTCATAAACACTGATATCCCTGTCGCCAATTCTTGCGATAATTTTTTCAACGGGTTGGTCCGTTTTTTTTGAACAGGAAGAGGCTAAAAGGAGGGTCAAAAAAAAGAATATACGCCGCATTATTTATTTTACCGAAACGCCGAATGTAATCGGCAGAACGACCGTCGTCTCGTCTTTTGTAAATCCGACATCAACCTTTACTTCGAGAAACAGGGTTGTATACTCGTCCATTTTAAAGTCAAAGCCGACGCCGATACAGGAACCGGGAGCCGTTTCTTTTTTCCCAGGGATAATCAATCCCGCTGTTTCTTCGGTCATGACCTCCACATCTTTATTCTGAACCCTGAATAAACCGCCTCCGACAAAAAAATACGGGATAACTTTGGTGGTTTTTTGTGTGGGAAAAAGCATCTTGATATTGACCAAGGCCGCCATGACACTGCTTTTGCCGCCCTCTACAACGGTAGATGCCTCATCATAATCATATTGTGATATAAAGCCCTGAGTGTCCAGTGTAAAATCGTGATATGTAAAATATCCCTTAAGTTCCAGTTTCGAGCTCAGCATGGTGCCGATTCCTACTCCCAGATTGTAACCGGCACGATAATTACGCTGGAATTCCGATGGCGCACGGGGGGTTGACAGACCCGTTCCGACATAAGGTATAAACGGCCAGGGTGTCTCTGCATGAAGAACCGCTCCGAATATAAAAAGTAGAAAAAGTAAAAGCCTGCGCATGATGTACCTCCACAAAAATTTTACTGACCTGAATATTTCTTATGGAACTCAATTTACTTATAATATGTTTCAATTCAAAGAATAAAAATTTTTCATGAATTTTCCCTTGACTTTTTGCGAAAAATATAATAACCTAATATGTAGTATTTGTAAATTGAATTTAACAGTGCCGCTTTGTTGATATTAAATGACCTTATTGATAAATTTTGAAAGGAGTAGGAGGATGAAAACAAAAGGCATGATTTTTTTGGTTCTTTTGGTTGCCGGTTCACTATTTTTCTGCAGTAAGGATGATGATGGGCCAACCGGGCCTATAAAGCCTTCCGGACGGGATGTCAGTTCTTTCAAATTGTACCGCCATTATGTCGAGGGGCAACTCCCCACTTTTGTCAACATTATGTTTCAGATTACCGATCTTGAAGGAATCGGTGTGGAATTCCTCGATGTGGATCGAATTCAGGTCGTTGAGAATGAGAAATTGATCGATGCGGCGGCTTCTGCCATGCATGTACGTAAAAAAGATGATCTTTTTTATGAATTAAAAACCGTCTTGGTTTTGGACAACAGCGAGGGATGTGATCTGGCGGGTCTGAAAGCCGGTGCAAAAAGTATTGTTAATAATATGTTCAATAAACAGAGTGTCGCCCTTTATACGATGTCCGATAAACTGGACCTGGTGCAGGATTTTTCCAGCAATCCAACGGCTCTGGTCAATAAAATAGATGCGCTTTCAACCGGGGCCGCTGCAAACAATCTGTACGGATCGCTGTTTAAAGTGTTTAATGAATACCAGGAAACGTATTCGCTGACAAAAGTTGTGCAGTACATTTATGTCGTTATTACCGACGGTAAAGATGATGTGGGCGAAAAAAGTTTCAGCCAGGTTTTCAAGACGGCGGAAATCAAGTATATACATGCGGTCGGATATGGGACGGGCGTTGATTCTGAACTCATGGAAGCCATCGGCACATTAAAAAATCATGTGCTGGGTTCCGGCAGCGAATTGGGTGCGGAATGTGCCGAAATACAGAATGCAATCGATTACTGGGCTCAGGGTTTTTATTGGCTGGTTTATGCTTCAAGTATCCGCGAGAACGGTTTTCAGGAAGCCATTGTCAGCATTAAGGGTAATCAATATCTTGGCGATGGAAGTACGTTCAGCGATTATTATTCCAGTGATAATTTTCACGATATCGAAGGTGGTGCCGTTATTAACTGGAAGAGCGGTGTGGATAACGGGGCAGAGGTCGTCTATGTCCTCTTGAATGATACAACCATCGTAACCGCTACAAGTTTTATGGGAACAAAAGCACCCTCTTATGTATGGTCTGTGGATAAACCGGATTTGGTCAAGCTGATCCCGGATCCATTAGGTACCTCTCTCATCCACGCCGTTGCGTTAGGTAACAGCGGAGATGAAGCCACCCTGACCGTAACAGATGTGGCCAATAATTTTACCAAATCCGCCACGATTATCATCACGGATTTCCGTATGGGATTGGTACTGGAGGAATTGTGGGAGAATATCACAGGGACGGCTGTTTCCAGTCTGACAAGCAACTCCCGCTTCCCCAACAATCCCGACGAAACCTTTGAGCTCACAAGTTTTGAAATACCCACTGACAGGGCGGATAATTACGGTGTGCGTGTGCGGGGCTATGTCCATCCGCCGGTGACCGGTGATTACCGGTTCTGGATCGCCAGTGATGACGCCTCGCAGCTGTGGTTGTCCACTGACAGCAATCCTGATAATGCCGAACAAATCTGCCTCGTGGCGACTTGGACGAACTCGCAGGAGTGGGGCAAAGAAACCGGTCAGAGATCAGCATGGATCAGTCTCGTGGCCGGTAAGCATTATTATATCGAAGCGCTGATGAAAGAAGGTACCGGTGGTGACAATCTAGCGGTCGCCTGGGAAGGTCCGGGTATTACCCGTACCGTGCTTGAAGGAGACTGGATATCCTTATACATGGGTAATTAACCACCAGTAAATATTGTACAAAAAAAGCCCTGAATTTTTCAGGGCTTTTTTTGATTTATTCAATAAAGGGACAATGGATTTTATTATATCCATGAATGGTTAAACCGTTTTATTAATTCGATTCTTAAACCACAGCCTCTGGCAGTGGTCCCATTAACCGGTTAAACCGTTCTATTAATTGTTTGAAAGTATAGTATAACCTACTTTCTTGAAATGTGTTGAAAAAGTGGTGAAATTTTTAAGCAAGTTAAAGACATAAAAACCTCGACGAATCCGCAAGATTCACAAATTTTTCATATTCACGGCAAGTTTTATAAAATATGGTCTTATGAGTGTCAGGTCAGTCAGGAAGGCAAAGTTTTCAACGCAGAGTTCGCAAAGGTACGCAGAGAAAAAGAAGTTCGTGCTTTTGATATTATTAAAGCGATTTTGCAATATCCGACAATTTTTCAAGTTAAATATTAACAATAATATCAGTATCAAACGGTTATAAAAGATATCGCAGTCAAGATCAAAGTTCATCAAAACATTAATCATTCCACAGCTTGATTTTTTCTCTGCGAAATCTCTGCGTGCTTTGCGGTCTCTGCGTTTATCTATTTTCTTATTTTTCAAAGCAGGAATAGAAATTAAAAAAAATCACCGGCGCACCATTCAGGGTGCCCCTAACAAGCCACCGCCTCTGGCGGTCGTAATTGATTTTGGATCGTGATACAATCAGGTATATGCGAATATATTCCCTTTGTCAACTCTCGTCTTATAGCCCATGTCACGGATTACCGGAACGATATCCTGCCAGGCAGGCCGTCCTTGTATTTTATAAATTGCGGCAACCATAAGCTTTGGTTTGGATTTTAATGTGTTTGTCATACCTTTCAGCACATCCAGTTCCGCACCGTTCACCTGAATGCGGATGAAATCGACTTTGTCGATATTTGACTCATTCAATATGTTGTCCAGTGTATCGCATGGAACAATCAGTTTTTGTTTTGTATTGATGCCGATTTGTACCGCACTGGCAATCTGGTTTGATTCACGAAAGAATTCTAATTTGCCTGTTGTATTATGGCTGGCCTTATGAATGGGGATGATATTTTTGATATTGTTTGCTTGAATATTTTTTTGCATTAGGTGAAAATTTTCATCAATCGCCTCTATGGCAATAACCTGGCCCTTGGGACTGATAATTTCAGCGGCACGCATGGCATAATAACCAATATAAGCACCGATTTCCACGACTGTATCACCGATATTTAAATCATAATATTTACCTTCCGGGAAATGTTCTTTTTTTGATGCCGGACCCAAATAACGCATGACAATATCCCTTGCAACCCCGATACAATCTATGTGCAATTTTGCCTTCATTGAATCAGGTAAATATTGTTTATAATACACTTTTTGCGCAGATGTCGGAAAATAACTGAAAAAGGTTAATCCTGTGTTTAGAGTGACATATGGGAAACCATCAATACTGATTCCGGAAGCCCGAATGTCAAGTTCCGGAATTCGTCGGTAATATCTGTTTTTGCTGAAACCGCGTGCTGTAATCCCGTTGCCAATGAATGCCGGTAATAATCTTAGGAGCTTTTTTTTATTCACGTCTTTTCCTGTTTAATTTTAACAGCCGTTTTCGTATCCTGTTTTTGATCTTTTCATAACTCGGTGGCGGACCTGTCCGCATTTGCCTGGCGTCGATAAAAAGCGCATCGGTCTGGCCCCACTTTCGTATATCATTTTTATCAAAATTACTGATGATTTGAAATTTTACATCGTCTCCCAATTCCGCTGCAGCCCGCCTGGCACGTTCGGCGACCATGTTCATAGCCGGACACCAGCCGTTCAAAACACAAGTGACGCTCACCTTGCCAGGAGTGGTTTCCGGTTTGGTTTTGTTCCTCAACCATTGCGGCGGCTTAACATCCTGTTTAAATTTTTTCCACAGCAGCACCATCATGCCGGCACGGTCTGCCTTTTTAAAGCCCTGTTTTTTAAACCATGAGGCCCGCATGAATAACGGCAGCGCCATGCCCCAAACAACCAATCCGCCCGAACCCAGCTGCCGGACGTCCTGTTCCGCTGCTTGCAGGAGCTGTTTCCCGAATCCACGTTTTTGCATGTTTCCTCTGCCTTCCTTGTGGCCGTGCACCCAAATGCACAGCACAACGTAAAGGTTTTCCCCTTCGACAAAGGAATATTCGACGGGGCAGTAATGAATCATTCCTGCCACTTTCCCCTCTGCGGTAAGTGCCAGTTTAACACGTAGTCCCTTGTCTTTCATCTTTTGGTACCAGCATGCTTTGTGGTCGCCGGCTTTTTTCATCTCATCCGACCAATCGCTGAGACACACGAAATATAAATCTTCGTATTCGGGCGTTAGATCTATAACAGGCATGGTTATTCCTTTATTTTGGCTGAGACTTTTTTCCCAATAGGTTTAATGAACTCTTTAAATTGTACCGATTGACTTTATAAGCGAATGGTTATAGTCCCGGATACCAATTTTTCGCATTTTTATAGTATATCTTTTTCACAACCTCGCGCGGCAGAGCAAGTCCTTTAAAAGGTTCGTTTACTTTTTCCGATTCCATCATTGCATCCGTGGTAAAATACGCCCAATCCTTCAACCAGACCTGGTGAATTTGGTCTAATGCCGCTTTGTCCGTGTCGTCATCGGCACTCATATCCGTACCGTACAAAATCCTGTCCTGGTATTTAATGATAAAATTTCGAACTTTATCCCTGTCCTGAACTTGAAAATGGCAAATTCTCGCCGCTGTGTCCACCGCAAGATTGGGAAACCTGTCAAGCCGTGTCGCGAGCTGGTCCACATCCCACTCCAGGCTGGCCAAATGCGCACCAATCATCTTCAGATCGGGGTGTTTGGCCAGCATATTATCGCGGGCATCGATCTGATCTTCATACGACGGATAATCCGGATGTAAATACATATGGTATTGCGGTTGATTTTCAAAGTAATGACGGTCACTGTTTACGGTCATTGAATCCAGCGGCAACCAGCAGTTCCTGGGCTCACCGATATGACCCACAAGGGGGATTTTTTGACCGGCAATGTAATCCAGAATTGGATCCAGTGATGGATCATCGATTTTAATAAATCGGCCCTGACTGTCGCGAAAAGTCATGCCGATATCCTTCCATACCTTGACCGCTATGGCTCCGCTTTTAAAATCCTTCCCCAGTTGCTGAATAACCGAATCCTGCCAGCCCGGTTCGCTCCAGTTACCCATGTAAAAAGTGGTGGCCCAGCCGATGTCTTTTGGATATTTATCGTGCTGAAACTGCGCGAACTGCCTTTGCCTGTTGATTCTGTTGTTGTCTGAGGATTGTGTCACCAGCGTCAAAAGCGAAAACCGGTCCGCTTTCGCAAGGGTTATAATATCCGGTTTTGCTGTATCGATGTGAACGTGTGCATCGATTTTAGGCGTATCGGCAAAATTAAAAGTAAAAATACGGCATGCCAGTCCTGATAGGCAAAACAACAAAATGAACAATCGTTTTTTCATGTTATTTCCCTCTTGTTTTTTTAATATTACATAAACTAAGGATCAAAGGCAAGGAGAAATGATAAAATTATGTAATACCTCAGTTATGGGTGGAAGGTGCGACGCACCGGCCCACGACATCTTTATAAATAATTAAATTACATAGACTTAGAAAAATAAGGTGCGTCGCACCTGTTCTGTCCCACCCGTAACTGATATTTTACAAAATTATGTAATATGTCACTCTTGGGGGGACGGTGCGACGCATCTCCGTTTTGGGTGGGTTAGATATTCAAAATATAAGCTAAATATCATGC
>JAFGEC010000283.1 GCA_016931775.1 Candidatus Zhuqueibacterota bacterium
GGGAAGCCCCACGGCGCGGCCGGATAAATACCTCTGGGATGATGCTGTTGACGGTGATACCTATGCTAAAACCGGTACGGCTTTTGTAATGGCGGATGAGACCGGGAAACCGTGGGCGATTTTTGAATTTATCGATCAGGGTGTCCGGAATATTAACAAAATTCGTATGATGAACGATACGGGTATCCGCAAGAGCATCGGCCGGATGGTGCGGGAATTTACTGTTCTTGTTTCAACAACCGGGACGGCTCCTGAAGATTTTACCACACTCTTGCAGGCTGAAAAAACCAATAATGTCGAAACACCGGATATTATGTACGATGACTGGATGGACTGGGAAGTTCCTGCAACAACTGCAAAATATATCAAGCTCGTCATCGACGCACCCATCGATCCCTTTTATGATCATCTGGGTGAGTTTGAAGTATGGTTTGAGACCGTATTGTGTGATGCGGCACAATCGTTCATTAATGCCCTCCTTGCTCAGGACGGAACAGAAACTTACGAGGCGGCGATTACCCTGACACTGGCCGACGAAAATGGTGCTCCTGTTGTGGGAAAAACCTTTCATGACATCACATTTCATTCAATCAGACTGGGAAAGTACAACAGTGAAGAACCGCTGTATCTGGAGGATCTGTATACGAATCTGACGGAAACAACCCCGGGTGTTTATACGGTTACGTTGACATCAACCACGCCCGGCGAACGTAAAATCGTCGCTTCTGTGAACGGCGTGGTGGTTGAAAAGACCGCAGCCGGTGGGAATGATGACCTTATTGTTACTTTTGATGGTGCCCTTGGAAAACGTATCGCCGATGCGCCTGTTCAGAGCATCCCGAATCAATTTGGCCTATTGCCGAATTTTCCCAATCCGTTCAATCCCGTTACAACACTTCCCTACAACGTCGCCCGCGATACACATGTTTCGTTGAAAATATACGACGTCGCAGGACACGAGGTGGCGACACTGGTCGACGGCTATCACAATGCCGGTACTTTCACTCGTACCTGGAATGCCGTAGGTTTACCCAGCGGCGTTTATTTCTGTAGGATGACGGCCGGTGAATTCCAGGATGTGAGACGGATGATTCTCCTTAAATAGTATTTTTTCCGTTTGTTTTAAAGCGTCATTAAAAATCCCCTTGACGTCGATTTCAAGGGGATTTTTTTTGTCAAGATCGGCAAGCCTTTTTTTATTTCAGCTCGAATTTTTCAGATCTTCCGAAAGCCAAAAACCACTTCCGGGAGGTAGATATAAACGATGAAGAAGAATTTTAATATTTTCTTTAAAAAATACTTGAAATTGTAGCCATAAGTTAATACTTTTTTCCTGTTCTGGCTGAACCAATCACTCTTCAGTCAGTTCGATATAAAACACTCTTCCTCATTATCTCAACAAGAACTCCACTTCGGGAGGGCTTTATGTACTACAAAACAACCTTGTTTTCCCTTCTTTTTGCCACCACTCTCTTCTGCCAGCAACTCTATGAATTCCCCCGACAAACCGCCACACGTTGGGTGAGTTTTGAAAATACATCCGGTGAAAAAGGCAAAGGGGGACAGGCGAACAAGGGAGCCAAAGGGCATGCTATGGAAGATTTACCTGCCGGATCGTCCAAAGTGCTTTTGGACACAAAAGGGTCCGGTATTATCCACCGAATGTGGATTACCATCAGCGACCGATCACCTCACATGTTGCGTTCACTGGTTTTTCAAATATTCTGGGATGACGCCGAAATTCCGGCCGTCAACGCACCATTTGGGGATTTTTTTGGAGTGGGATTGGGCCGGCGTGTTCCGTTTGAAAATGTTTTCTTTTCCGATCCCGAAGGACGCTCGTTTAATTGTTGTATTCCCATGCCGTTCAAAAAGGCGGCACGGATCGTTATAAAAAATCAATCGGATAAGGATCTGGATATGTTGTTTTACGATATCAACTTTACGCTATCCACGGAATCCAATCCAAACGCGCTGTATTTTTATTGTTACTGGAACCGTGTTCCTGCAACTAAACCTGGTGTCGATTATGAAATATTGCCGAATATTACAGGAAAAGGACGGTTTCTGGGTACCAATATCGGCGTTATTGGAAATCCGGTGTATGAAAAATCCTGGTGGGGTGAGGGTGAAGTTAAAATCTACCTGGATGGTGATACCGACTTTCCGACCCTGGTCGGCACCGGAACCGAGGATTATATCGGTTCGGCCTGGGGCCAGGGAGAGTTTTACCACCGTTTTCAGGGCTGTCTGATTGCCGACACGGATTTAGACCGATGGGCGTTTTACCGGTATCATGTTCCGGATCCGGTTTATTTTTATAATAATTGCCGGGTGACCATTCAGCAAATCGGAGGCAATTATAAGGATAAGGTCATCGAACTTGAGAAAAAAGGCGTACCGATGATACCCATCAGTATCCATCAGGCACCTCGATTTACCGGACTGCTGGAAAAACAACCTGTGCCCGAACTGACAGATCCATCACTTCACGATGGGTGGGTCAATTTTTACCGGTCCGATGATATATCTGCTGCGGCTTATTTCTATCTGGATAAGCCGTCTGTTGAACTGCCGCCGTTACCGCCTCTGGATATCCGTACCGGAAATTTACTGCAGGATAAATTAGACGAGTAAAATGCAAAAAATTTTACCGGGCTGTTGGCTTTAAATGTTAGAGGATAATGATGAAAAAAAGTAAAATGTGCGTTTACGCCACAGTTTTGCTGTCGTTTTGTTTTTGCGGAAATTTCAAAAATTCCGGCGATAGGATCCAAAATTTTCAACAATTACAAAAAAACTTTAAAACACCCCCTGTTGACTACCAGACCGTGCCTTTCTGGGTGTGGCACGATAAGGTAAGCCGTAAGGATATCGATGAACAGTTGAGAGATTTTAAAAAAAAGGGCATTGGGGGTGTTTTTATTCATCCCCGTTATGGGTTGATTACCGAATACCTGTCCGATGAGTGGTTTGACTTGGTCGTATATGCGGTTGAACAGGCAAAACAACTGGGCCTGCGAGTCTGGTTGTATGATGAAAATTCTTTTCCCAGCGGTTTTGCTGGCGGGCATGTACCGGCGCAAATGCCGGAATCAGCCGATCAGGGTCAGGGGCTCGTTCTGGAAAAAAGTAGCCGGTATCCCGCTGACGTAAACAAGTATGAACTGGTACTGTACAAGCAATCTGGGGGATTTGTTTCCGCCGACCGCGACATGGGCAAGGGAGAATATTATCTGTGTAAAAAAGTCTTTTACGGTAAGAGTAAATGGTACGCGGGCTTTTCCTATGTGGATCTACTCTTACCCGGTGTCACTGAAAAGTTTATCCAGATCACAATGGAAGGATATGAGTCAAGCATCGGACCTGAAATCGGCCGAACGGTAGCGGGGATATTTACCGATGAACCGAATATCAGCACGCCAAACGGCGATGCCATACGCTGGACACCCGCCCTGTTTGAAAAGTTTGAACAGCGTTGGGGCTACCGTTTGCAGGAAAATTTACCGTCTCTGTTTGAAGAAATCGGTGACTGGAAGCGGGTACGTCACAATCACTATGCATTGCTGCTTGAATTGTTTATCGAAAACTGGTCCAAACCCTGGCATGAATATTGTGAAAAACAAGGTTTTTTATGGACCGGTCATTACTGGGAACACGGCTGGCCCAGTCCCCATCACGGCGGCGACAATATGGCCATGTACGCATGGCATCAAATGCCGGGCATCGATATGCTGTTTAATACGTTTTCCCGGGAAGGTGTACAATTCGGAAATGCAAGAGCCGTCAAGGAATTGAGCAGTGTGGCCAATCAACTCAATCGCCACCGGACCCTGTCAGAAACCTATGGTGCAGCCGGATGGGAATTGACTTTTCAGGATATGAAGAGATTAGGCGATTGGGAGTTTGTACTCGGTGTCAATTTTATGAACCAGCACCTGTCCTATATGACGCTTTTGGGTGACCGCAAACATGATTTTCCCCAGTCCTTTTCTTACCACACACCATGGTGGGATTATTACAAACCGCTGGCCGACTATTTTGCCCGATTGTCCCTGGCGCTTTCTTCCGGGTATCAGAAAAACCGCATTCTTGTGCTGGAACCCACCTCTGCAGCCTGGATGTATTATTCACCTTTAAAATCAAACGCCCGGCTTGAAGAAATTGGTCACTTTTTTCGCAATTTTATCAACGAGCTGGAACAATGCGGTATAGAATACGATATCGGCTGTGAAAACATTATCAAAGACTATGGCAAAATACAGAATAATAAATTTTTGGTAGGTGCGCGGGAATATGACTTGATCGTTTTTCCACCCGGCTTGGATAACATCGACTCACCGACACTTTCTCTGCTGAAAGAGTATGCGAAAAATGGCGGCGCCGTGCTATCGTTTACCGCGCCGCCCAGGTATGCTGATGGTAAGCAAGATTCTGATCTTAACGATATTTTTGACCGATATACATCAACCTGGCAATTAACCGGTTGGAAAAATAAAGCGTCAAATGATCTGCTCGCTGAAAAAGATTTTACCATCAATACGATAGAAGGGGCAGAATTGTTGTTTCACCACCGCCGGCAATTCGATGACGGTCAATTGTTGTTTCTTGTGAATTCCAGCATGAAAAATAATGCACGAGGTCATATCTCCATTGCCGGTTTGTCTATTGATGTCCTCGATGCCCAAAGCGGTGAAATCCGTCCATTTTCTTGTAAAATAGAAAAAAACAGGGTGAATTTTGACTTTGATCTATATCCTGTTGAAAGTCTGTTATTGTTCATTCATCCCGGGCAATCTTCTCAAACACCCGAAGTAAAGGGCGGATACTCAGAAAAACTTTTTGTTGCCTCCGATTCAAGTATAAATAGAGAACAATCAAACATTCTCGTTTTGGATTATTGCGATCTTGAATTGGGCGGCACGACAGAAACCGGACTTTATTTTTATACTGCAGCCAACAAAATATGGAAATATTTTGGATTTGACGATAATCCATGGGTATCATCTTCGCAGTATAAATCAGAGATTGTGGAAAAAGACAATTTTTCCGATTCCTCCGGTTTTAAGATTTTTTATCATTTTATCATTGACGGGGAAATCGACGTTTCCTCGCTTGATGCCGTTGTTGAGCGCCCAACATTGTGGCAGGTTTCGGTAAACGGACATCCCGTGCAGCATGAAAGCGGAAAATGGTGGCTTGATAAAAGTTTTGCCGTTTATAAAATCGGTTCACTGGTTCACCAGGGTGAGAATATCCTGTCTTTGCACGCATCTCCCATGTCTATCTATGCGGAACTCGAGCCCGTTTTTATCCTGGGTGATTTTGCGTTGCAATCTGTTGATCAAGGCTGGAAAATCGTTCCGCCTCAGCCCCTGGTTGCCGGATTATGGCATAAGCAGGGCCTGCCGTTTTATGGATTTGGTGTCTCTTATAATAAAAAATTTGATCGATTAAATCCTGAAAAAAAATATGTTGTCAAGCTGGGTGAATGGGATGGCACGGTTGCTGTCGTATATGTGAACGGCACCCAGGCGGGAATTATCGGATGGCCGCCCTATGAGCTGGATATAAGTGAATGGATGAAACCGGGGGAAAATTCGATCAAGGTGACGGTCATTGGATCATTGAAAAATGTTCTCGGCCCATTTTATAATGTGGACCGGCGCGGTATCGTTACACCGTGGAGTTTTAAATATGCTCCGGAGCAACAACCACCGGGTGAGAATTACGATCTGAATATATACGGTCTGTACGAAAATTTCAAACTTTTAGAAAA
>JAFGEC010000284.1 GCA_016931775.1 Candidatus Zhuqueibacterota bacterium
GCAGGGCACAAATTCCGGTATTCTTCGTTTGACCCTGTTCGGGCGAGATCCTCAAGTATTAAAACAATCCCTGAACACCCTGACCGGCATTTACATGCAACAAAAAAACAGTGAAAGACTTGACCACCTCGACCGTACGCTGTCCATTCTGCGTCATCGGTTACCAGAAGTGAAGGCCGATCTGAACAATGCCGAAACGGCAATGCGCCGGTTTCAGCAAAAATTCGGGACGGTGAGTCCTGATAATATGGCAAAATCCCTATACGACCGCATCATTGAGATTGAAAAACAGCTGTCCGCTCTGGAACTGCAACAACTGGAATACGAACAGAAATACACCAAGGGCTTCAAAGGTCTTGACCTCCTGAAGCAGAAACAAAACGCACTTTACGACGAACGACAGTCCCTGGAGGTAAAACTGGAGCAACTGCCGGAAGGCCGGCTGGTCGGTTTACGATTAAGCCGCGACCTGGATATTGCCGAGGCCATGTATCTGCAATTGCTCTCGGAAACAGAAAAACTGGAACTCGCTTTGCAGGATATCAACCGTGAAGTACGAGTGGTCGATCCGGCCGTCGTTTACGACACCCCGGTCGAACCAAGGAAAAGGGTCATTCTGGCACTGGGAGCATTTATCGGATTTTTCGGCGGCTTTTTCTTCATTTTGACCAGGAACCTTCTGCTGGATTTTCGGCCCGTTTCACCCATGTCGCTGGAAGATCGCACAGGATTACCGGTTTTCTCGTCCATACCCCAACTCACCAAGATGAAAAAACTGCCGCCGTTATCGACGCCGCCGTTTAAAAAACCACTGGTCAAATATTTTCAGCATATTTATGTCCAGTTGGGTCAATCCCTGGACGGACCTATCAACACCATTGCCATAACCAGCTGGAACGCAGGTGCGGGGAAATCACTTGTATCACATTTCCTGGCACAAACTTTTGCTCTTATGGGACATAAGGTTCTTGTGGTCGATATCAGCGCGAGTCAAAGACAGCTTTTCCGTGACCAGCCCGGTCTTGTGGATTTAACCACCGGAGCATGTGTGTTCCAACAGGCCGTCCATCGAATCGATGTTTACAAAGAAATCTATTTCGATTTTCTCCCAAGAGGTTTACAGGATTACCCTCTGATACCATTTTCAGATATTCAGGACAAGCTGGATAACTGGCTGCAGGATTACGAGTATATTATTTTGGACACACCGGCCATTTTTGAACACGCCGATATTCTGGCGGTTCTAAAAACCGTCCATGTCAATTTACTGGTGGTGCGGGAATACCAAAATACAGTGGAAAACATTCAGTATTGTAAAAGATATGCCGAACGGGCCGGTGTTCACCTGGTTGGGCTTGTTTTAAACGATATACCGCAAACGAGAATCTAGAGCCCATGAATAAACCACAATTTTTCGTTATCGGTGCGCAAAAATGTGCGACGACCTGGTTATACGAGTGTTTGAAGGAGCACCCTCAATTGTACCTGCCGCAACACAAACGGGAACGTAACTATCTGGGCGGCACCGTTTACCGGCAAAAGGGAGAAAAATGGTATTATTCCCTTTTTGATAACGCGGCACCGGATCAAAAAATTTGCGATGTCTCTGTGGAATATCTGATCGACCCTGATTGTCCACCGATTTTAAAAAAGGAAATCAAACAGCCGAAATTTATCCTCTGCCTGCGGAATCCGGTAGACAGGGCGTTGTCCGCTTTATTTTGGTATCAACGACGCGGGAATATTCCACGCCAATCCCCCGATGAATACTTTGACAATATTCTCAACGGTTTACCGAACAATCTTATCGATGGATACAACCGGGATATTTTGACAAGAGGATTTTATCATGAGCAGATTCAGCGATATTTACACGTCTTCTCGCCAAACGACCTGTTAATCGTTTTATACGACACAATTGAAAAAAATCCTCAATTTATCACAAGCGGGGTTTTTCAATTTATGGACGTGGACAAAAATTTTATACCCAAAAGACTGACAATCCGGCCGAAAATCAACCTATATAATTCCTCCACGATGTTTCTGGACAATATTTTCAACAGGCTGGGTGTGCCGGCCAAAGCAGTGGATATGCTAAACCGACGCCTGGTAAAAACGAAAAAACCACATCCACCTTTACTTTCACAGGAGGTCAGAAAAAAATTAACAGCGGTTTATTGGCCGCATAATGAAAAACTGTTGTCGACTTTGCAGAAAATCAATGTTTTGAGCCATATTGCTTATGAAAATTGTATTCGCAACTGGAAATGAATGGTAAAATAATAAAAACCGACCCGCAGAAAACGCTTTTCGGTAAAATGACCGGCGGACTGAACATTCACCTGCGTGAAATCGTTCAAAAGGGCTCAGTCGCCCTGATCATGAAGGTCTTTTCCGTCATTCTCATGTACGGTTTTAACGTTTTTATTGCCAGATTGTTGGGCGCCGAACCGGCCGGAATTTTTATTCTGGGCACCACCATCCTGGTGATCGGGTCGGCTTTCGGCCGGCTCGGTCTGGACAACTCTCTGGTACGTTTTTGTGCTTCACTTGCGGTTCAGCAACAATGGACGGATCTAAAATCGTTGTATCGAAAATCGGTACTGCTCACTCTTGTCATGTCCGGATTCATTGCTGTACTGCTATATTTAACCGCCGATTTCCTTGCCCTGCATCTGTTTTCAAAACCGCAAACCGCCGTTGTGATAAAGATTCTATCACCGGCGCTGGTCCCCTTCTCTCTGGCAACCATGCACAACAATTTACTCAAGGGATTAAAAAAAATACGCAGTTTTGTCTTTATCTCCGACCAAATTTTGCCGTTATCCGCTCTATTTTTGATGATTGCACTGTACCCTGTTGCAGGATTCAACGGAGTGGTTTTTGGTTATGCAGCGGCCACCCTGATTATGTTATTGACAGCCTGGCAACTTTGGCGAAAATTTATGCCGGGGCTCCGAGGCCTCACCGGCCGTTTTTCCTGGTCGAAAATATTCAAAAGTTGCCTGCCCCTCTACCTGGCCGATATCGCACAAATGGCCGTGCTCTGGGCTCCACACATTTTTCTAGGTGCCTTTGCCGAAAGCCAGGACGTTGCTGTTTTTACCGCTGCCAACCGGACAGCAAAACTGATGAGTTTTGTACTGTTCGCGGTTAATTTGATCGCCGCTCCCAAAATTGCCACCCTTTTCGAAAAAGAGGGCGCGGGAGCGGTAAAAAAATTGATCGCTCAATCGGCCCGTCTGGTCGCCCTGTTTTGTTTGCCGATTTTTCTGCTTCTGGTCATTTTTCCACAAACAATCATGGGTATTTTCGGACCTGAATATGTACGCGGAGCCGGAATTTTGGTGCTGCTGGCGATCGGTTATTACATAAACGTGGCTTTCGGCCCTGTCGTGATCGGGTTGACCATGAGCGGGTATGAAAAAATAACAGCTCAGATCATTACCGGATGCGGTATACTGGCCGTTTTATTGCAATTGTTGCTTGTCACCCGGTTTGGAATCACCGGCGCGGCTATTGCCAACACTATTACTGTCGCCGTCAGGAATCTGTTAGCTGCCCGGTTTGTCTATAAAAGATTGGGGAACTAGCGCCGTGAGGATGCCTTTAAATACATACACCGCCAGGTCTTTATTACCTGCAAGACTCGCCACCGCAATTATGCTGCTGTCTTTACCATTTCAATGGATACTCATCTTTCGAGGCGCCGGATTATCCGTTCGACCCGGCCATCTGTTGTTTTTTCTGTTTCTTGCCGGCTGCCTGTTTATTCCGGATATTGTAACACGGATCAAGCAATTCCTTAAAACTGCCGCACCGTTTATTTTAACGTATACAGCATGGATGCTGTCCCAAACAATAGCGCTGCTCTGGACCAATCCTCCGCTTTCCGCTCTCAGCCGGCTGGTTTCAAATTGGCTGTATTTTATCGCATTTATTTTGATCGCGCTGTGCGTTTATTCACTGACCATCTCGGAAATAAAAAAAGCCGTGGTTTACATAGTCCCTGCGTCGATTCTGTTGTTTCTGATTGCGGTCTATCTGGTTTTCTATTTACAGGGCCAGGATTTATTTTCGTTGTTAAAAAACGCATTGATCAACGCCCAAACCTCACAATTGCAGATCGGGATTTACAACCGGCTTTTTAACTATTTTTCCGAACCGACTTTACAGAATTCGGAAACTTTCACAAATTCGGCTTACCGGCACTCTCTTTTGGGAGCCTTTATTTTAAATCTCGCTCTGCTGAATATGATGAAAAAGAAAATTACAGGATATTTTTTTAAAACGATCTACTGGTTGAGCGTTTTTTTAATCGTTTCCATCATCCTCATGAGCATGAGCCGGCGGCTGATTCTTACCCTGTTGTTCTGCCTGTCGTTGGGATGGTTGCTTCAGTTTATCTCGCTGAAACAGATAAAAATACAAAAACATTTGGCATTTTTTTGTATATTTGCCATCGGCGCCGCTTTTTTTATACTGATTTCTTTCGATGCCATGACCGGCCTCTCGGAAATGCTCAATCAGCGGTTTGAAGAAATCGGTGACGATTCCCGCATCATCATGTACCGGGAAGCGATAGATTTGATAGAAAAAAAAATATGGACAGGACACGGTCTGGCGCTCAAAGTCCATGTTACGGGCAATAAGGAATTATACGTTCATAATCTGTTCCTTTACGCCTGGCTGAGTGGCGGAATTGCCGGCCTGTTTTTATCTATTTTGTTTTATTCATTGCTTTTGTGGAGTATGGTCAAAACAATCATGCGGGCTCTGACTTTACCCGGCTGGTGGAAACTGGAACTGCCGCTGGCGTGGGTGGTCGTGCTGCCTATTCTGCCGTTGCTCAGTGCTCTTGTGGCGGCAAGCGGCCGTTTTGCAATGATGGAATGGTCGGCACTGGCGGTTTATTTTGCACTGCTGGCAAAAAATAAAAACCTGAATTATGAATAAATTATCGCAAATTTATTACAATACCCAGGGATTGCTGGGACTCAAAAAAGACGACATCCTTCTGGCCTCTTTTCCCAAATCCGGTATCACATGGCTGCGTTTTTTCCTGTTTCAACTGCTCAACCTGGCGGAAACAAACGGTCAACCGGTATCGTGGGAAAACCTGGATGAAACCCTGCCGGAACTGGGCCAGAACAATTTATTCAAACCGTGGCCGTACATATCCATGCCGCGCTTTGTGAAAACCCATAAAAATTACCTGCCGTTTTTCAGGAAATGCCGTTCCATCCTGCTGGTCCGCGATCCAAGGGATGTAATGGTCTCGTTTTATTGCTACCAAAAAGCAAAAATCCAGGGTGGTTTTTCAGGTACATTCAGTCAATTTATCCGCCATAAAAAGTTCGGCCTGTTGGCCTGGTGCAAACATTTCACCTCGTGGCGGGATCATTACACCATTCTCATAAAGTACGAGGACTTGATCGAGGATGACGTACGTGTTTTTGGATCAATCATTGCGCAATTGAATATATGCGTCGATCCGAAAAATATAAAAACCGCCGCCGAAAACGCCAGATTTTCAAAAATGCGAGAGATGGAAAACAAAAACGGCACATCAAAACCGCAGGGCTTTTTCAGGCCGGATTTCAGATTTACCCGCAAGGGTGTGCCAGGAGATTGGCAGAATTATTTTACCGCTAACGATCTTTTATTCTATGAAAAGTACATTAAAAAAATATATTAAAATTTTCACACCGGCTTTATTGCTCCTGTTTGTTCCCCACACGAGAGGTGCCGGCAAAGGATTATCCCAAGAGCCTGCCAGCGATATAATTCCTCCCGGCTGGTTCCTGGAACATCGCATCCAGGCACATACACGTTTAAGCCTGAAATGGCGGGAGCGTGAAATTTTTCACAACGCCGCGCGCGAATTTTCCCAAATGGGCGTCCGAATCTTTACGCGGCATTTTAAGACCGGCGATGAAGGTGCCTGGTGGCCGAGCAGTGTGGGAGAAATCGACGATTTTTGCCGCCGGTATAACTGCGCAACAGCACTTGTCCGCGACGCTCAAAACAGCGGCTGCCGTATTATCGCCTACTACCGGCACATGGAAGACAGCGCCATGGCCGCACGCCACCCCGACTGGATGTGTGTGGATGAATCCGGTCACCCCCAAAGGACAAGGCGCGGTGTGTATCTGTGCTTTAACTCACCCTACCGGCAATTCGTTCAAACCCGGCTGGTGGAACTGGCACAAATGGGTGTGGATGGTTTTTATTTTGACGAAACACACATGCCTAAAAACGGCTGCTGGTGTCAATTTTGCAGGGATAAATTTAAAACCACCTACGCTACCGCGTTTCCTCAAAAACCGGATCAGAACGATACCGCATATCGCCGGTTGATCGATCTGAATAATAAAACGATAACCGAAACTTTTCAAAACTGGGAAAAAACGCTAAAGGCCGTCAATAAAGATATCGCCCTTATCATCGGCAGCAACCGCTGGCCGGCACTTACGGACCGGCATATGAACGGTGAATTGTTTCTTTACGCCACCAGTGTTAAAACCGAATTCGAGCTCCCCGCCCGTCCCGGACGCCGGAATGAAGTTATATATCCGCCCGTGCCTGTGCCCAAAACAATAAAACTGGCAATGGGTTACATCCTGGCCCGGGATGCCGCACAAGGACGGCCGGCTCATGTGTGGATTCCCGGAATCACGTCGCCAAAAGCCGCCCGGCTGGCCTGCGCCGGGGTGCTGGCGTTCGGCAATATTGCCAATTTAGACTTCCCGGAAGCGGATATCCCACGCCCGGATTTTGCTCCGGTTTTTCAAATGGGCGACAAGTTCTCGCGGGCGCTGTCGAATACCCGGCCGCTCAAAGGCATTGCCATTTTGTTCTCGGAACACGCCCGTGATGCTTACCCGGATCCCGAAAAAGCCGTTCAACACGTCCTCAAACCTATGTACGAAACCTTTGAAACACTGCAAAAACATCACTATCCGGTGGGATTTGTCACCGATGCAACATTGAAAAACGGCGGGTTAACCGGCTACAGGGTTCTTCTCGTACCGGACCCGATTCCATTAACCCGGGAACAACAAGAGATTATTCAATCTTTTAAACAAACCGGCGGCGTCGTTATTGAAAGCATGTCCGGCAACACCTCCCTTATCAAAATGCTGACAGAAAACGGTTATACACCCCCATATGCCGTCAGCGGCGACGGCACGTTTTACTCATGCGCCTTTGAGAACATTCAAACCGGATCCATCTTGATCTGTCTGGTCAACGATTTCGGCGTGATTCAAACGGCGAAAGTCAAACGAGGGAAACCGGTCAGCCTGCCCGCCCCATGCAAGGGCCTCGTTCTCACTCTGCACAATTATCACGCGACCGACGTTTACGAGATGCTGTCCGAAAAACCGCTGCAACTCCAGCGGCAAAACGGATCCACATTATTGAGAATACCCGATTTTAACGACCTGGCTGTTTTCAAAATAGAGATTCAGGAATGAATACACCCGTATTAAAAATATTCGGCGAGCGCAACACCGGCACAAATTACCTCCACAAACTTGTGGAACTTAACCTGTCCGTTTTCGTTTTATCCGGCACCGTACCGCGCCGTTTATGCTTTACGGAATCGATGCGTGATATGTATATCCGACTCACACGGCATAACAACCTCGGCTGGAAGCACGGCATGCCGTTAAGCCATACATTGCTGGAAAAATACGGCCGCCGTATAACCCGCGGAAAACTTGTTTTTTTAACGCTGACGAAAAATCCCTATTCCTGGTTGCTTTCACTGTACAAACGCCCGTATAACAGCAGAAAAAAGTACGGCTCATTGCAGGACTTTATCCGGAAACCCTGGCTGCCGGTGAAAAGGGATAATTACCCAGGCGTTTTTATAAATCCGGTTGATATGTGGAATAAAAAAAATTCCGCCTATCTGAATTTAAAAAAATATTTCCCCTGCGCCAACTTGCGCTATGAAGACCTGCTGAAGCATCCGTCGCAGGCGATCCGGCGCGTTGCAGAAGAATTTCAACTGCCGATGCAGGAATTCCGAAATGTTACAGAATCTACAAAAGAAAACCATAAAAATTTTTCCTATTACCGGGATTATTATCTTACGGAAAAATGGCGGGAAAAACTGGACCGGAGGAGTATAAATCTGATAAACCAATATCTGGATAACCGCTTGATGCAATTATTCGATTACCGGAAATTATAACATGGAAATGCCAAAATATAACCTTTTTTTCGTCGTCATCGTTCCCGGGCCGGTCAACGGCATGACACTGACAACCCGGCTGCTGATCGATCAGGCTGTATCCAAAGGCCCCGTGTACCTGTTCCCCATCGCCCATCCGCTTTATAAATCCGGTTTGAAATGGAAATTCTACAAGGGATTTCGCCAGCTTGCCGCGCTGTTTTTCCTGCTTTACCACACCTTTCAGCGTAACAAGCGCTTGTATATGGTAGCCAATTCCAACCACGGCCTGTGGTACAATATTGTCCTGGCCTCCGCAGGACGTTTGATGGGTTATCAGACCGTCCTGCACCACCAGGTTTACTCTTACATTCATAAAAAAGATTCTCGCATGGCCCTGCTTGACCGTCTGCTTGGCATAAAAGGATTACATATCGTCCATTCACCGGCAATGGGTGAAAAACTCGCAGAAATGTACAGTTCTTTAGCCGCCTTTCACGTGCTCGCCAATCCAGTTTTAGGCAGGGCGCCTGCCGTTGACCGGCCGCATGCACCGTTTTGTCTGGGTTTTATGAGCAATTTGACCCGGTCGAAAGGCTTGGGTGTGGTTTTAGAAACCTTTGAACGGCTTGACGATACTGCCGTGCGGCTGCTGCTGGCGGGACCGTGTTCGGACCGGTGGTCAAAAAAATCCATCGAACGCAAAAGTGCCGAATATCCGGAGCGTTTTGAATACCGCGGGCCTGTGTACGGCGAAAAAAAATGGAAATTTTTTCAGGACGTTGATGTTTTGTTGTTTCCCACATTGTATGCCAACGAATCATGGCCTCTGGTGATCAACGAGGCGCTGGCATCCGGTGTGCCGGTGGTCGCCTACCGGCGGGGCTGTATCGCCGATCAGCTCACAAAAGATTCCGGTATCATCGTCCCCCCCGAAGACGACTATCCGGCGGTCGCCGCTGCTGCCATCCGCAAATGGATGAATTTTTCACAGGATTATTCCCGCATGGCCCGCGGGGCCGAAAAACGAGGCGCACATATCCACCTCGAAAGCTCGGAATCATTGAATAGGCTGATCGATATACTGTTTCACAAAAAATTCAAGGATTTAAAATGAAAAAATTCTTAAATACATGCACGATACTGGCCGTTATTTTAATGGTTGCCCGGACCGGCCGGGCACAACTGACCGTTTACCGGGAAAATTCTACAACGGACAGCACCGATGTGGAGAAAATGCTCGAGAAGGCGCCCTACCGTCTTGGTTTTGGCGACGTTATAGAGATAAAATTTCTTTACAATACGGATTTTAACGAAACGGTTTCGGTGGCACCGGATGGAAAAATCGCGGCGCGCGGTGTGGGTTATTTTAATGCGGCCGGAAAAACCGTACAACAGCTCGACGATACACTTACAGCCGCCTATAATAAAATTTTAAACGAGCCGAATATCACCATATTTGTGCGCCAGTACGGGGGACAGCACTGTTATGTTGCCGGACATGTCAAACAACCCGGTATGTATCCGGTCGAAAAGGGCATGTCCGTTTACCGCGCCGTTACCGCAGCCGGGGGGCCGCTGAACGGAGCCAAATTGAAAAGCACGATTTTGATCCGCGGCGATGAGAACAAAAATATTTACGCCGTGCGATTGGATATCCGGCCCAGAAACTTGAAAAAACTCCTGCAAAACGACCGGCCCGTTCGCGCGTACGATATCGTCTATGTGCCGCGCACGGTCATCGCCGATGTGGACAAGTTTGTGGATCAGTTTTACAACATAATATTACCGCCGCTGGACACATGGGTGAGGTGGGAAAGGTATGGTCCGAGGTACAGGGAGTGAGGGGAAAACTTTACTTTAAGTGGGACCGCTCCGTCCTCCTCGTGCCGCATGGCGGCACTGCGGGGTCGCGCTCCGCTGCCTTTATCTATCCTCTATGTACTCCCTGCGTCTCAGCGGCTCTGCGCGATGAATCAGTCGGAATCACAAAAAAATAAAAAAAACGGGATTAACGGAATTTACAGAATTAAAAAAATAATAAAAATGTTAATCCGGTCATTTTGGAAGGAAATATTCAATTCTAAAAAACAATAATTTGGATAATCAAATCCTGTTTTTTCTCCGTGCTTTCCGTATAGTCCGTGGTCAAAAAATAATTTTTAAAAAACAAGGAAATACTTGAAAATTAAGTAATACCTCAGTTATGGGTGAAAGGTGCGACGCACCGGCCCACGACATTTTTATAAATAATTAAATTACATGGACTTAGCAAAATAAGGTGCGTCGCACCTATAAAAGTCCTCCCCCATAACTCACATATTACAAATTTAAATTACATTTTATAAATTCAAGCAGACCGCACCAGACTCTTCATCCGCCCGACGACAGGTGGTAAAATAAAATTCTGATCGAACAACTGCTGGGCCAGTTGTCGCTGCTCGTGGCGCAGTTGGTACAACGTGTTATAGTTTTGTTTGAACGACAATATTTTTTCATAAAGCGCCCTCGGCTCTTCCGGCTCGCCGATCACGTCGAATGGAATTCTTTTCAGAATCTTGCCCGCTTCACTCTCTCGGTTCACCGTGGCGATAACCGGAGTACCCGCAGCCAGAATGTCCAGCAGTTTTGACGGCACGACAATATCCACCACCTGCTTTTTCTGCATGACCAGGCAGATATCCACCTGCGACAACACACTGAAATAATCCGATTCCGGCAAAACATCCAAAAACGACACATTGGATAGCTGTTTTTTTTCGCTCTGATAGCGGATGTCACGCTGTTTTGCACCGTTTCCAACTATAAGATAGTGGATGTCATCTCCGGCCATTTGTGACAATTCTGCGGTTTCAATCAGGGTGTCCACCCCCTGCTTGACGCCGATGTTTCCCGAATACAATACCACGAACTCTCCGTTGAGGCCGAGTTTACGTTTCAATTTATGATACCTGTGCGGCTCAAGACCCTTCTCCAGCTTTTCAAAATCCACCCAGTTTTTAAAGATAAAACACTTGGACGGTGAAATATTCTTGCGAACGATCCGCTCCCGCATGGATTCGCTCAGCGTACTGATCAGATCGGCGGTGTCGTAACTGAATTTTTCCAGCCGGTATAGAACCTGCAAGAGACGGCTGTTGTTCAACATCCCCAGGTCGGCGGCGGAATCCGGCTGCAAATCCTGAATGTGCAGCATCAGCGGCATTTTTTTCAATTTTTTAATGATCGCCGAGACAACCATGCTGAAAAACGGCGGCGAAACACAAAACAGCACATCCGGTTTTGCGCGCATCAAAAACACAAAAAATAATAAAAAGGAGAAAACAAACTCGTGCAAAATACGTGTCAACGAAGTGACCTTGGCGGGGATATAAGTATATATACGGTGTACAATAATGTTATCCACTGTCTCACGTTGATATAGTTTTGCCCGGTAACCGGCATAACGCTTCCATTGAGGATAAAACGGCGTGGTTGTAAAAACATGCACCTCGTGCCCCTGGGAAACGAGGTATTTGGCGAACTCGTATGAGTATTTGGCGATGCCGATCTTTTCAGGATAGAAGTATAAACTGGATACAAATACTTTCATAAACGCGTCCTTTTTAAAAAAATCATTGCATAAGTCTATAATTTATAGTATCATTCTTTGCATAAGAATCAACCGAAAAAAGCAGTCTAAAAAAATGACAACATAATGCAAACCTGGCAGATATTAAAAAAACGCAACAGATATGTCCGCAACGGTGTCAAACTGATAAGAAGAGTCCCCCGATTTATCAGCAGACATACCATACGGGATCAAATGTCCTACAGTCTCATTGCAAATTCCATACCAAAGAGTGGCACCAATCTCCTCAGCCAGATCCTCGAAGTGTTCCCGCGGATAACCAACTATGATACGTTTATTCTCACAA
>JAFGEC010000285.1 GCA_016931775.1 Candidatus Zhuqueibacterota bacterium
CGCCGTCAATAAAAATGCCAGAGGCAGTTTTTCCGCTCCGATGACGGTAAAAAACAAAGAATTACTGACCGGTTTTATCATCATGAGCGATGTGATAATGAGAAAAATCTGCCCGAACATGAGCAAAGTGCGGCGCTCTTCACCCCGTTGTATATTAAATAGTGTTTGAATACTGTCCTTAAATAGGGATATTATGTCACTTTTAAAAACCGGGCTGTTCTTAATCATGGCAAGACAGTCCTTCCGTAGTTACGGGGCGTTTTGAGAAATTGATTTCATAATGCCGTCAACTGCCGGTATCAGGTCACGCAGTATTTGCTCTCCATTTACATCTTCGACCAGAGCAACCACGATGTAGCGCCGCCACTCCGGGCCCCAGATCATCACCGAATCGGAATGAAACTGCTTCCAGGTTCCGGATTTACGGTACAGTTTTGCCTCCGGACTGACCTGGTCAAATATGGATACAAACTTGTGATGAATCTCCGGATCAACCAGCATTTCGAGCATTTGCTCGCTTCTGTGTCGATTGACCAGTTTGCCCATAGCCAGCAGATAATAATACCGGCATACCTGCGTCACCGTCGCGCCGTGAGACAATCCCATCAACGGATCCGGATACCGTTTACTTTTTTTGGCATATCTTTTACCAACCCATAATCCACCGCCGCTTTTTGGATCATAGAGTTGATAGTGCGGATTGGATAAAACGGCTTCTATTTTTTTAAATCCCAAAACATCAATCATTCTACTGGCTGCACCGTTATCGGATCGGCTGATCATAATTCGAAGGTCATCGGAATACGCTTCCGTTTCCTGAAGGGAACCGTCCTCAAAGCTTTGCATTGCCGCCAGTAAAACCGCCAATTTTGGTAAACTTGCAGCGTACATCATCACATCACCGTTTATTCGGGCGAACCGGACGTTTAATGAATCACTCAGATCCACAACACCAACAGCCATTTTCCTTTTGGCCAATAGACGTGCCCAAGTCTTGTTACGGGACATAGCCAAATCGAGTTCACGTTGAAGTTTTTGATCAAGCAGTTTCCGCAAGGAAACTATTTTTTCGTCACTTAAATGGAACGGCAGGCCGCTGCCGTTCTTACCGAAAACTTGGTATTCAACTATGAATAAATATAAAAATAAAAAACAAAAACTCCGACACCAGCACATATATTTCCTTTTTCAGAATTTAAGTACCAATATTCGATTTTTCGCGCATATATAACACTATTTTATTCAAATAGCAAGAAGATTTTTGGTAGAGTGACTAATCATTACGGGTGAAAATGGCGAAACACTCCAAAGATGGATTCTTTTCATTTTAATCATTTTTTCCCCCGGCGTGATTTTTTAACACTCTCATATCCGCTTTGGCAAAATACTTGAAAGCGGTCTCTCCGTATTTTTTTTCCAATCTATTAGTAAGAATTTTCAGCGCCCGGATAAACTCTTTGTCTCTTTCGGTTTTTAGTAGCATCTTTAAATACCAGCCTTTATGCCTCAATCCTCCGGTCTTTGTTCTCCATACTTTATCATCGACCGGAACGATTTCACAAAAGAAACCATGTTTTTCCAGAATTGAAATATATTCCGAGAGTTTTGAATAATACGCTGAGATTTTTTGTGCTGAATATTTTTCGCTTTCCAGAATGACCCATTCCCCTCCCTGATCAGGATCGCCCCATAATCCGAATGCCCATAAAAGCATTAACAATTGCTTGCGGTTTTTTTCAAGTTCGACCATTCTGGCATACGGCACATTCTCGGCAACCTCTATCGAACCGATCATTTCATAAATTTGCCGGTACGCAGATTTTTCTCCGTTGCCGGCAGGTATTTCCGCCGGTAAGGGAACCGGCTTGTGGACTTTGGAAAAGAATGCCGGTTTTAACAGATCACCGGGTTTGAGTGCTTCCCTTATTTTTTGCAGATGTTTTATACCTTCGAATGGTTCGACGATATGAAGATAATCCGCTTCGGGGATTCGATAGCCGATACGTTCTTCAATTTCTCGGCGTGCATCAGGTTTCTGCAAACTGTGAACCGTTTGCACGTCCCGGCACGGAAAATCATCACAGTACGCACAATTTTTCATCCCTGAAAGCATGGCACATTTCCGCACCCGGCAGTTCAAATAATAGACTTTTCTGTCCTTATCCGGTATGTCACAGCCGTCGCACAATCTGAGTTTTTCCGGGCTCAGGCTAATCCCAAGATATTTTTTCCATCCGTCACTACAGCGTTTTCGATCCGCATCGGTTAAAAGGTTTTCCCTGTATGTGGAACACGTGCCGCAGTTGCAGCCGCATTTTGCAATAAGGTTTTTCATGATCCGACTCCGCAATTATAACTTGATAAGCAGACGGTCTTTAATATTTTTTATAATTCCTCCCGTTCATTATTGCCTCCCTTAATGATAGGAATCTATTTATTGTTAATGATATCTTTAATTTTTAACGTAACGACAAACCTACGATTAGATTTTTATATTGCGTCTCACAAATTTTCCATCCCCCAAAAGCTAGGCGAGAATTAGAATCATGTTCGGTAAAATCCCGTTCTGCCTGTGCTGAATAATAGAATATAAAATAATTTAAAAGAAATCAAGTGGAAAATTGAATGATTTGTAAAATCTCAGTTACGGGTGGGACAGAACAGGTGCGACGCACCTTCTTTTGATAAGTCTATGTAATTTAATTATTTATAAAAATATTGTGGGCCGGTGCGTCGCACCTTCCACCCATAACTGAGGTATTACAATGATTTGTAATATGTGAGTAACGGGGGGGGACTTTTATAGGTGCGACGCATCGTTGCATGATATTTAACCTATTTTTTGAATATCTAACCCACCCAAAACGGAGATGCGTCGCACCGTCCCCCCCAAGAGTGACAGATTACAATGATTTTTGATACCTCAGCTAGGTGTGAAACAGTTGAACGCTGATCAACATATATTGAACATACCCAAAATCAGCTGTCTGTGTCCTTTCGTAAGTTCCGTGGTCGTTATATAGACAAACGCCAGTAACACACTAATATTTAAACCTTTTACCAAGGCCTTATACCCCCTCCCTTTTTCCTTGTATTTCTAGCAAATCTTTCTATCTTTGTGCCATGGATTATTATTGTAAAAACCACCCCGACATCAAAACTCGGAAAAAATGTCAGTACTGCCACGACCACGTCTGTACCGACTGCCAGATTTTATTTTTGGAAAAAACGTTTTGTAGCTACAAGTGTATCGTCAAGGCTGTCGGCAATTCTGTAGTGTTATGGCTGGGGCCGAAAAAGAAAAAAACCGGCAAAAAGAAACCTCAAATCTCACTAGGCCGGTTTTTCAGTCTGTTTTTAAATGTGGTTTTAGTTCTGGTGATGGTTTTGCTCTGGTATTCCAACCGCAAGCTGTCGCAGGAAATTGGCGCCCTTCAATCCGCTGTTTCAACAATGGAACGGGGCGCAGACACCACGGCGGTGAAACCCGGATTTTCCCTGCAAAAGCTGCCCGGCGCCATGGTGCGGCAAAACAATATCAATATCAGCGGCGAGGCCGAATCCAACACAGTCATCAGTCTGAAGGTCAATGAAATAGTCAAATCGGTGACCATACCGGAAAACAACAAATTTTTCTTCCGGGATGTTCAACTGGATTACGGTGACAATGATATCATCATACAAGCATTTGATAAAGATGGCCGCATACTCTTTCTCGAACGGTTGACTACAAAATTCGGCAATCCGACCCTGGACTACCTGGCACGCGACATCACCCACGGCGATGTAACCGTTCCCAAAATTGCGCTGACTTTTGACGGCGGAGCCGGTAACGGCGCGGCACATGAAATACTCGATATACTGGCGTCCAAAAATATTAAAAGCACCATGTTTTTAACCGGCGCATTTTTAAAGTCAAATCCATTGCTCGTAAAAAGAATGATCGACGATGGCCATGAAATCGCCAATCACACCTGGAGCCATCCACACTTAACCACATATGAGCGGGATCAGCACCAGAACACCATAAGAGGTATAACCCGCGAATCGGTTCAAAACGAGTTAAAGAGCACCGAAGAATTTTTCCAAAACATGACAAAACGCAAAATGGCACCCTACTGGCGTGCTCCGTTCGGTGAACATAACCAGGAGATTCGCAGTTGGGCAGCGGAAATCGGTTACCAGCAAGTGGGATGGACCTACGGTAAAGGTGAGACACTGGATACAATGGATTGGATCGCGGATACCACCCACGCGTCGTACAAGTCACCGCAGCAGGTGCTGAAAAAAATTATAAATTTCGGCAGTGAAAACGGAAACGGTTTAAAGGGCGGCATCATACTCATGCACCTGGATACACAAAGAAAAACCGATCCCGTTCACAAGATAATACCGGCCCTGGTGGACAGCATGCGCGCAGCAGGTTATCAATTTGTTACAGTATCACAACTTTTAAACGAGTGAGGCACTTTTTGACAACGGAATCCGGCAAACTTTTCAATCTGATAAGACAGCGCAGAAGCGTTCGCAGGTTCTCATCGCAGAAAATAGACAGAGATATCCTGAAACAATGTGTGGAAGCAGCCCGATTGGCGCCGTCAGCGGAGAATGTACAACCGTGGCGTTTTTTGATCATAGATGACGAGTCCGTAAAAGAAAAACTCGTTCAACACGCTTTTACCGGCGTATACTCAGCCACGCGCTGGGCGGCCAAAGCGCCGGTGATCGTCGTTCTTTTGGCCGAGTTGGATGTGCTGGCGAACCGTATCGGCAAACAGATTACTGGCATCAATTATTATTTAATCGACATGGGCATTGCCGGCGAACACTTTGTTCTGCAGGCCACGGAGCTGGGGCTGGGAACGTGCTGGATCGGCTGGTTCAGCGCCCGGGGTGTTCGTAAAGCACTTAACCTGCCCAAAAAATACCGTCCGGTAGAGTTACTGGCGGTCGGTTATCCTGATGTAGACAAGTTCAAGGACAAAAGAAGACGAACCCTGCAGGAAATCTGCTGGTTCAACAAAATCGAGCGTTAAAATGAAAATGCCGCCTATGATCAGAGGAGTGCTTTTACGGCGCTACAAACGGTTTTTGGCGGATATCCGGCTGGTATCAGGAGAAATAATAACAGTCCACTGCCCAAACTCGGGCAGCATGTTAACATGCAATATCCCATCCAGTCCGGTTTTAATCTCAAAAAGCGATAATCCCGGCAGAAAATATCCCCACACATGGGAAATGGTAAAGATCGGCGATGAATGGGTGGGAATTCATACGGGAAGAACCAACAAGTTGGTTCTGGAGGCGTTGAAATTGGATCAAATACCGGAATTGGCCGGCTACAACAGTATTCAACCGGAAATTCGTTACGGCAAGCACAGCAGAATTGATTTTTTGCTGAACAAAAACCGGTACAAATGCTATGTCGAAGTTAAAAATGTCACCCTGGCCCGGGATAACGTGGCATATTTCCCCGATTCGGTAACGGCGCGCGGTACGAAACATTTGCATGAACTGATGGCGGCTGTACGGTCGAACTCGAGGGCGGTGATTTTTTTCCTTATTCAACGCACAGACGCCGGCCTGTTCAAACCGGCGCAGGATATCGATCCGGTCTACGCACAGACTTTAAAAAAGGCGCATGAAAAGGGTGTTGAAATTCTGGTCTATCAGGCACGAGTGACGCCCAAAAGTATATCTATTTGGCGGTCCGTTCCATGGCAGTTAAATTGAGCTATTTACTATTTTGCAGCAATATATTATCAACAACTATAGCTCGTATGTTGCAAGAAAATATAAACTTGTTTAATTCGGAACTTTTTTATGAACATCCTCGGCATCAGTGATGTTACCGGTAACCATAGCCACAGCTGCGTAGCCCTGTTACAGGACGGTGAATTAACATTTGCGTTATCCCAGGAACGTTTGAGCGGCGTGAAAAACGACTCGCGGTTCCCGTACGGTGCCATCGACGCTTTACTCGATTATAGTGGTTTGACTCTGGACCGGATCGATTACTTTGCCTGCGGATACCCCCCGTCGCGGTATTATTCCGGACTTTTACAGAGAAGTCGGCTTGATCTGCCGCGTTCGCTTTTTTACGCCGGTCTGAATGCACCGTTCACATTGGCCCGATACCTTGCTCCGAATATCAAAAAAGGCCTGTTCGATCCTGCTATGGCCAACGGCCTTTACCAGTTGGGCGTATCGAAAGATAAATTTCAATTTGTAGACCACCATCTGGCACACGTCAATGCCGCTTACCGGTCCTCTCCCTTTGATAACGCGATTGGAATCAGTTACGGTGGTTTTGCACCGCACGCCGACGGCCAAAACATGGCCGGTGCCGTTTACCGCTGCTGCGGTAAAAAAATAACATTTTTAGAAAATATCCCCATGCCGGCTACCGGCTGCTATTATTCGGGTGCCGGAATCGCCATGGGATTCCGTTACATGGAGCAGGAGGGAAAAATCATGGGCCTTGCAGCCCAGGAAAATCCTCAAATTTGTTTGGACCAAGTAAAAAAAATAACCACGACATTCAACGGTGAACGCTGGATTCCCTACGCGTACTGGATTGATTATATCTTTTCTCCGCGTCAAAAGGTATTTTTGAACAGCAGAAGCGGCCGCCGCTTCACCAAACTCTTAAAACTGTACTCACGGGCTGCCGTAGCCGCCGCCGTTCAGCAATTATGGCAAAATAATATCACCGGGCTGGTTCAACATCTGGCGAAAAAATACGTTTGCCGGAAATTCATTCTCGCCGGAGGTGTTTTTTCAAACGTTCAAATCAATGCACAGCTTGCGGCGCTTGATGTTGTCGAAAATCTGTTTGTACATCCCTTTCCGGCAGACGGTTCCACAACGCTCGGGGCCATGTATACGGTTTATACTGATAAAACCGGCAGGGATTTACACGTACCGCTTAGTGATATGGGTTTGGGTATGGAATTCTCCGACGCTGAGATCGCCGGAATACTTAAAAATTACAATAGTTCTATCCATTATTCAAAAGTAAAAAACGTTCCGAGTGGGGTTGCCAGGGCGCTTGCAGACGGAAAAATCGTCGGTTGGTTCCAGGGTCGCGAGGAATACGGACCTCGCAGTTTGGGGCACCGTTGTTTATTGGGCGATCCGCGGTTTCCGGAAAGCCGGGCTAAACTGACCCGCTTAAAACAACGTGACTTTTTTATTCCAACTGCGCCAAGTTGCCTGGCGGAAAAAGCGACGGAATATTTTGAAAATTTCTCCAAGTCTCCGTTTATGACACGAGCATATCCTGTTTTCACGAAAAAAAAAGCCGGAATACCGGCCGCTATTCATGCTGACGGAACGGCAAGAGCACAAGCAGTCGACAGATCGTTTTATCCGCCTTTCCGCAAATTGATCGAATATTTCTATACAATTACGGGTGTACCGATGGTGCTGAATACCAGCCTGAATCAACACGGTCACCCCATCATTCATGAACCAGAACAGGCCGTTGACATGTTGTTATCCGGTGAAATGGACCAACTGGCCATAGGATCATTTATCGTACACAAACAACAGAGGACCCCATGATCGTTAGAACAAAAGCATACAGCAGGGCCGGTCTGGCGGGAAATCCGTCGGATGGATATTTCGGTAAAACGTTATCCGTTACCGTGCGAAATTACTTTGCTGAAATCA
>JAFGEC010000031.1 GCA_016931775.1 Candidatus Zhuqueibacterota bacterium
ACTTTCCATCCCATCGACCAGCCGGTCGATTCATCACCGCGTGCCGTCAGCGAAAATTTGGCTGCCGAAAATAATTCCGGTGTCCGAAAGGGCGATATCTGATTGGAAGGGGAGAGGCCGTATAAATGTGATACATGGCGGTGTTTGTCATCTTGGCTGTCCCAATCGTGCATCCATTCCTGTAACTGACCCCATCGCCCAATCTGCATGGGAGGTAACCGTCTTAATGTCTCTTTTATTTCTTCCACAAATTCCTTGTCGGTTTTCAGGATTTCCGCTGATTTTATCGTTTTCGTAAACAGGTCAAAAAGCAGTTGGTTATCCATGGTTGTACCGGCTGCTATGGAAGCCCGGCGGTGATCCGCCGGAGCATTTTCCGGTGAAATGGACGGACAAACAACCAGCCATCGATGCTGCGGCTCTTCTACTAAAAAGCTGAGAAAGAACTCGGTCGCGCTTTTTAAAACCGGATAGACCGATAAAAGATATTCCGTATCGCCGTTGAATTCATATTTTTCCCATAAATGCTGACAAAGCCAGGCGCCACCCATAGGCCACATGCCCCAAAACGCGCCGTCTATCGGTCCGTTCATACGCCATATATCGGTATTGTGATGAAGCACCCATCCTTCCGCACCATACATCTCTTTTGCGGTCTGTCTGCCGGTCTGGGCAAGTTCACGTACCATCTGGATAAGCGGCTCATTCATTTCGCTGAGGTTGGTGGATTCGGACGGCCAATAATTCATTTCCGTATTTATATTTACGGTGTATTTGCTGTCCCAGGGGGGATAAAGCCGATCGTTCCAAATTCCCTGCAGATTGGCGGGCTGCCCGCCGGGCCGTGATGAAGAAATCAGCAGGTAACGGCCAAACTGAAAGCATAATGCCACCAACTGCGGATCGTTCCCTTTTGCAAATTGATCGATCCGAATGTCCGTGGGATTCTTGACGGAATCGGTCACACCCAGATTGATGCCGACTCTGTTGAAATAACTTTGATAGTCGGCAATATGATCTTTTAAGGCTTTTTCATAATTTTTTTTTAGAGCATTTGAAAGAAAATTATTTGCTTTTTCTCCGGCATCGGCACTGATATCGTTATAATTTTTAAAACCTGACGCCATCGAAATATAGACGGTGGCAACATTTGCGTTTTTCACAAATATACTGTCATTGGCTGCCGATACCGATCCTCCTTCGGTGCTCATTTTCACGAGTACCTGAAACTTGACGGCACCTTTTATTGAATCGCAATCGCCTGTTATACCGGACATCATTAATCTATCATGACCGTCAGTTGAAATATCTACTGAGGCGGGATGATTCATCGAAGCGGAGAAATTTAAATTTCCCGGTTTACCGGCTGTCATTCGAGCAATAATAACCTGGTCCGGCCCTGACGCAAATACCTCGCGCTTGAACGTCACACCCTTAATATCATAACGGGTCGTCGTTACAGCCGTTTCAAGATTCAGTTCGCGATAATAATTTGAAAAATTCTCGTGTTCCGGAAACAACAGGTTGAGATAACCCGCCGTTTGATAGGGCATACCCTGTGAATTCCGGCTGATAAATTTCTGGTTTACCAGGTCCTGAGCTTCCCTGTACTTTCCTTCAAATATAAGTTGTCTTACCTGCGGTAAAGCTTCTTTGGCATCAGGGTTATCGTTTCGGTAAGGTTGGCCTGCCCATATCGTATTTTCATTGAGTTGGATTTTTTCCTGTGAAGGATTTCCGAAAACCATGGCACCCAGGCGGCCGTTGCCGACAGGCAGCGCCTCAACCCATTGATCGGCAGGTTGATTGTACCATAGTTTCAGCAATGTATTGCTTTGTGCCGCTAAATTCAGATTAAATATCAAACAGAATATAAAGAGAATGGAAAGGATAACCGTGTGATTTCGTCCGGTATTTATGCGCATCTTGTTCATCTCCTAAAACAAACGGTAAATTCCATGCAATCAATTGCTGTTTTTAGAAATAAAACGAGTGTAATTCTCGTGACCAGAAAAATTTTTGAAAATCAGTGTCCATTCTTTTTCATCTGGTCATTCGCCAGGATACTAGACCTTCTCGACAGTCCTCGATGCCTGTCTAAAAAGGTCATTCTTGCCAATTCCAATATCCCAAAACTCTCAACTTGTAAACGTTCACATTCCTTCCTTTGTGAATTCACAAATACTTGTTCTTGGGAGCCTATCCAAACAATAATCCTCATACTGCTTTTAGTAATGTACAGACTTGCTCCCGGTAGGTTTTGAAATGATTTTTACTTCCGTTTACCTTCTTACTGAAATCTAGAGATAACCGAACCTCTTTCAAAACCTACCGGAAGATTTTTTTTACTGTATCAAAGTCATTTTCCTGGAAATAACCTTGCCTTCCGATTGCAATTTGTAAAAATATATGCCGCTGCTCAGGTTTGTGCCGTCAAATTGCACTGTATGCGTTCCCGCCGGTTTTTTATCATTCACCAGCACCGCCACTTCGTGTCCGAGAAGATCGTATACGCTGATTTTCACCGCGGACGATTTCTGAAGTGTGTATGAAATGGTCGTGCTCGGATTGAACGGATTGGGATAATTCTGCAAAAGGGCAAAGTCTTTTACGACGGCTGGTTTTTGGGAAACAGCATTACCTGGTGGAATATACATTTCCGGATTTTCATTGTAGATCGAGCCATCCCTCATGTTTTCCGGCACGTATTTTATTTTGTGATCCTCCAGGAGTTCGATATAGCCATGATTGTTGCAGTTGTTCCAGACCGCATCCGTCATATTGGCCGCCCATTCAATGGATCCGTCTCTTGTGATATCGTCGTTGTCATGATTCATGATGGCAAAACCATAGACATCTCCCACCATTGGATCGATGGGTCCTTTATCGGCGGTGGATATCCATTCCCATTTGAGCCGAAATTCAAGGACATAGCCTTCGTCCGTAAAATCGCGGTAATAATCATCGGGAGTGGGCCTTTCGGTCGTCGTCCAACCTTCTGCAAGATTCCGGATACCGGCCCACAGCGACTGGTCGACATCGAAACTGTCCATGCAGGTCATTGTGAATGTAAAAACACTGCTTGTGTTATCCACAAAGATATCCGGATCCATTTTGGCGTCGATGCAGTCGTTCTGGTACCAGGTCGCGCTGTTCTGGTTCACAATATCGTCGCATACCTCTTCGTAAACATACAGATACGTCTCATCCCAGGCCGACCAAAAATTCGCAGAAAGGTCTATGTCGTCGTCAGGCATTGGGCCGTTATCGTTGAAGGCTTCTGACGGTATCCAGACCCAACCGTCGTCAGGACCGGTCAACGTGTTGTAGTAGGCGTCTTTTAACCCATCGATTGTAATCTCGAAATCGGCCGCGTAAGCGGTCAGTAAAAAAAGCAACAAAAGAGAGACTAATATCCAGCGTGATTTCATGTTGATACCTCCTTCAATCTTATATTACTCTTTTACTATCGTGATGCCGCCTGATTCCCAGGTATTTCCTTGGAATCATCAGGCACCAATAATATTACTTTTGGGGAAACATCACCTCCTTTCTGCTTTAATCCTCGATATGAATCTTAAATAATGCGAATGACCAGATGAAAAAGAATGGACGCTGATTTTTTTAAATTTTTATGGTCACCAATCCTTATAAGCTTATATTCAATGGCTCAATGAGGAACATATCACCGAGCAGAAAATGCGCCTTCGGTCCCAAAGATCGAGGCGCGTCAATTGATCGGGAAACTTTGATCGCAGACCTCTGTTATTTAATGATCGTCATTTTCCGGGTGAAAATCTGCCCTTCGGCCTGCATCTTGTAAAAATAGACACCGCTGGTCAGGTTTGCGGCGTCGAACTGGACTTTATGATTTCCGGCGGACTGAAAACCGTCCACCAACACCGCTACTTCCTTACCGGTCAGATCATACACAAAGAGCTTTACCGTACCGTCGGTCTTTAGGGCGTAGTCAATCGTTGTGGTCGGATTGAACGGATTCGGATAGTTCTGTGATAAATCGAATGTTGCAGGGATATTGTCGGTTTCTTTGTCTACAGAAGTATTGAAACCTGGTTGTATCGTAGTCAAAGCAATAATTTCTTCTTCAGTCAAAGGCAGGTCATAGATGCGGACGTCATCCATCAA